>JABEVJ010000239.1 GCA_013043985.1 Legionellales bacterium
CGTAAACTCCTCGCAATGACGAGCGTTTTTCCATATTTACTATCATTTCCACATTACGTGACAGCTACAAATTATGTGTCGATACCTCAGGGTATATACTCATCTTTCCTTAATATGGCTAATTTATACTAAATTATTATGAGAGGGTATTTACTTCATTCAATTTGTGCGTTGGCGGCTCGTCTCGACGCGAAGTAAAGTTAATATTGTTGGGGGATTTGATTATGGCACGCGAGAATTGGTACGATTTAAGCGATTTAAGCGATTTAAGCGATTTAAGCGATTTAAGCGATTTAAGCGATTTAAGCGATTTAAGCGATATAAGCAAGATAATTACGCCACTACGTGTTTTTGGTAACCCAAAGGTAGCCCAGATAAATACTAAAATAAACCCCGATGGTACGGGTGGCTATGAAAATCTCAATCATCTTTCAAAGCAAGTTAATTTAGTTTATCGAGAAACAACAAGTCGTTCGCATAATACGGGCGAACCACCAACACCAGAAAATTTAAAAGCCAATATTCAGCGGGATTTGGAAGCTTTTTTAGCTCAAGGAGTGGCAGATCCCTGCACTTTTGCTTTTTCTATGCATTGTGGAAATCATTTTATCCCAATGGTTTGTCAGGTCAAGAATGGAAAGATGGAAATTTTGGTTGTTGATACCATGCTGGATGGGTATGAACACTATGTTAAAGCAGCTGTTGCTGGGGCGAGAGCTGCGGCAGACTCACGAACCCCTAAAATTACCTATGACAAACAAGCGATCAAAATCAATAGACCTCAACTGGATACAGAGAGCTGTGAGCCTGCGACTGCCTCTGTTATGGGAATGATTGATGAAAATAGACCGCTGTTGGAACAAGCGTGGGATATTGGAATCGCTTTAGACGATGCTCTTAATGATAAACCAGCTCTCAGAGCAGATCACAAGACGGTACGTGAACAGGGGAAGCTTATCGGAACCAAAATAAGTGAGCCTTGGAATAACCCAATCGATTTTTCTAAAATGTCGGATAGAGCAGTTCAACAAACATTAGATAGCATTAAACGAGAGATCAATCGTAGAATTGTTGCTAATAGTGTGCCTATTGATGAAGAGGCGATTGTAAGGGGTGATCCGCAACGTTTTGTCAAGATGAATTCAGCAGAAAAAAAGGAGTACTTTGACAAAGCAAGGCGAGAACAAGCTCAGAGGAAGACAGCGGCAGAGAATCAACTTAAAGACCCTCGAATTCAAAGTGTTAGCGCGTTCAGAGCTGCATCAAAAGCGCAATATGACCGAAATGTTGCCAAAGTTAAGCACTTACGAGCCTCCCCCCGAATGCAATCCCTGCTGCCTGAGTCAAAAAGGAATGCTGTCCAAAATCCCAAAAATAATAATGATGCCAAGAGTAACGTCATTGATTTGAACAATGAAAAAAGACCTGCTATTGAACAACCAAAACAGGGTATACCCCCAAGAAAATTCCCAATACAACCAGGTGTGCAACTTAAGGATGCGGCAAATTATTTGTGGAGTTTAGCACCACCACGGTTGAGTGGGGAAGAAAAAGATCCAAACGCTGTGGCAAGAAACGCATCAAAAACGGAATTTATGGCCAAGTGTAATTCTGGATTAGAGAAGATAAGCTCATCAATAAGGAGTCTTGAGTTTGCTGAAAATGAAGGCGAACATAAAGTGACGGTGACAACACAGAAAGGAAAAGAGGAAGCCAAGCAGCATGATATTTATATCACAGCAGATGGCGGTTTGGTGACTGAAGCATTGACGAATGAAGCCTATACTGTGATGGCTATAGCAGCTAAGCAAAGTTTGCCAGCGAATGATACCAACCTTGGTTTCGAGGTTAATCCGACAGGAAACTATCCTAGCCCAGAAGCAAAAAAACAAGTGCTTTTCGATATGGGTAAGGCATTGGTCAATGAGGGATTGGTACCGCGGTTTCCTGCAGATACCAATTTGGCAGAATTTGTCGAGACATTGGATGATGCTCAGAAGTTGCAATTTAAAACGTCACTCGATAAAATGGCGCCACCAGAGTCGAAGTCAGCACCTCAATATTGCCGAGATTTTCAGGCCTTATTGTCACCCGCTCCACAGCCAGGAGTCGTACTACAACCCTTATCAGCTTTGAAGCCACCTATACCACCAAAACCAGGGGAATTTCTGAAACAAAAACCACCTATACCACCAAAACCAGGGGCGTTTCTGAAAGAAAAACCACCTGTACCGCCAAAACCAGTGCAGCAGCCGCAATCACTGGCACAAATGTTGGGGGCGGCTAAAGGTAAGTTGAACGAGGTTGAAAAACCAGCGGATTACGTGCCGCCTATCAATAAATTATGAGGCTAAGCCTCTTCGACACTCGTTGTCAGGCACAGAGAATACTTTCTCTGTCTTCATTAATGATTAAAAGATAACTAATTTTGTAAAGGGGAAATTTAAATGGCAACACAAGCCCAAAAAAATCGAATTTTGGTTCAGAACGGTAGTAATGGATGCTATGATGGGGTGGATATTTCAAATATTATTGAAGCTGGGCGTGTTTCTGGCAAGAAAGGGGTGATACTTGATTTTGGTTTTAGCCCCGATGATGCGAAGCGCAACATTCGTGAAGATACACGTTTAGTCTATCGCACTATCAATATGGAATACCTATCTTCAGGGTTTGCGTTACGTTTAGAAAACGGCTTCCGAGCAACGAAAGGGCTTCCCCCTCTTATAAAAGGTGAGAAGCTTACCCGTGAGTTTGAGGGGGTATAGCCTTGTATTAATGTCAAAATAGTGAGAAAATCCGTCCAACCGAAAAAAAAGGATAAAAGGATGGCGGAAATAATTGCGCATAATGGTGAC
>JABEVJ010000240.1 GCA_013043985.1 Legionellales bacterium
GAGGGCACGCCGCAGGCGATACTTGTCGCCAATTTTTTGCTCCTTTTGGCGGACTCGGAGTCCCAAAAGGTTTAGCAAAAAATGGCGACACACTGGTGAGTTGATAGACTTGACTGTGCCACAAAATGAAAGCCAAAAACAATCTTTTTTTCTTAAAAAAACAATTATTGAGCCTAGTCCGGTAGACTCTTGCGAAATAATGCTTCTAGAGCAAATACAAAATAATGAAAATTTACAAGTCAATCAAAACATCACCTCTCCACAACCAGAAGAAGACATTGTTTTGTTCCATCATCAGAATATAATCTCGCTTTCCTGTCCTACTGACTTTAATGAACATACAAAACTCACTCATATTGGCGATAAGGAAACAGTTGAGCGCGAGCTTAAAAATGAGGAAATTAAACAGAAAGAGACGTTGACGAAACAGAAGCTGGAAAAATGTAAAAAAGAAAAAGAACAGATTGGTTACAAACGACGACCCGGGCAACTTGAACTTTTTGGATTAAGTGCAGATAAGGCCGCCCTGGTTTGCAATATCAAGGATGGTCAGCCACGAGAATGGACACATCTTATTGCTCATGAATTTCTTGGCAACAAAAAAGCTCAGACTAAAGATAATCTTGTTTTAGCGACATATGCTTGCAACACGGCGATGATGCATCTGGAGTTTGTAATTAAAAAATTATTATTAGCTAAACATAATGTCAATGTTGAAGTCACTGCTCAGGCAGATAATAGCAGCCCGGAACGATCAAAATATCATTGCGTGTCAGCTATTTCTTACGTTATTACGGTAGATGGAAAAAGAATTCCTTTTAGTTTTGATCCTAATCTTTCACTCAATCCTCCCAAAAATTTATGGAGAGGTATGCTGGCAAAAGTAGTTTCTGAATTGATCTGCCCTCCTTCGATGTTAAATGGCAAGGAAAGTAAGGAGGATTCGTTATTGAACTTGAATGCCTGCAAACTTGATTTAACTGAGTTAGCAGCGTTTTTAAGCGAACCATCTGACTTGGGTAAACGAAAACATGGGGAAAATGAATTGCTGAAAAATAAAAAACCTGCATTTGATGAGGATATTGTCCCTGCGTTTGAGATTGCGAGTTTCTAAAATATCCTCTCCGGGGCTGAGATTCCGAAAACTCATGTGCGTCGAGTATATACCCAACGCACTTCAAGATGCGAAGTTTATCATTCCACCTGAACGCGAGATTTGGACGTTCTTCGCTCAAAAAACCTCGAAAGACTGGTAGTATTCCTTCGGCTTTTCTTGCTCAGAACGTCCAAATCTCATCGTTCATGCGGACGCTAAACTTCGCATCTTGAAGTGCGTTGGGTATACAACTATTCTTGTTTATGGTAGAGTTTTCATCTTTTAGATATTCTACTAAAACTAATAAGGAAGTGGTATGAAGGATAATAAGAATAATTTTTTTATAAATAAAAGCAAAAAAGAACCAAAAATAGCACGAAAAAGCAATTTTCCTACCAATGTTTATGATGTCCCTCAACGAGATTATGCTCTTTTTCCCTTTGTTACGACCATAGTTAGCAATCCTGAAAAAATACAGCGATATCCTGCTATGCAGGAAAAATATACTGCAATCCTAGATGAGATTGAATCACTCGATATTCTGTTGTTAAAATTGGATAATCTTCATATCAATGAACCAGATGACTGGCAAACATCGCTTGTTGGAAGATATCTTCTGATCGAAGCAAAAGTCAGGGCTTATCAAAATTATAAAAAAGACAATCAGCAGCAAATCGCTGGCATGAGCAATCAATTAGATGCAATGTATCAAGAAGCGCGTTCTATTTTTCAAAACTCCAACATTCTGCCGTCATTTGATGAGCATGAATTAAGTGCTTGGACACTCTGGGAAGAGCTTCAACAGCGTATCTTAAGTTTAAAGTCGAATTCTGCTTCAATACCCCGTCCAACTTAAAATAATTCTTGAAAACATAAGTTAGGCTCGCTATACTGTAGTCTCATTTTCGTTTTATAGGTAAAATCATGTCACGATATCTTGACCCCAAGGCTGACGTTGTTTTCAAAAAAATTTTTGGCCTGCATCCAAGGCTATTGATCAGTTTTCTAAATGCAGTGTTACCGCTGCCTGATGACGGCATGATTGAGTCGTTGATTTATCTGCCATCTGAGCAGGTGCCGCACATACCTGGATTTAAATCGACCCTAGTTGATGTCAAGTGTACTGATCAGCAGGGACGAATTTTTATTGTTGAAATGCAGATTCAATGGACAAAAAGCTTTATGCAGCGTCTGTTGTTTGGCACCAGCACAGCCTATGTCCAGCAGCTGGAAAAAGGGGAGGAGTATCATTTACTGAGACCAGTTTATGGTTTGGGGCTATTGGCTAGTAAGTTTGATAATGAAACGGCGGAGTGGTATCACCACTACCAATTAGTGAATGTAAAAGCAACCCAGCGTACGATTGAAGATTTGCAGCTGATTTTCATTGAGCTGCCCAAATTTTCTCCTGCCACAGTTAGTCATAAAAAGCTGCAGGTTTTATGGCTGCGTTTTATGAGAGATCTAAACGATAAAACCAAAGTTATCCCGTCAGATTGGCTGGAGGTCTCAGAGATAAAAGAAGCGGTGGCTTTAAGCGAAGCAGCCGCTTACAATGAAGTCGAGATGGCCGCCTATAATAAATATTGGGATGCAGTCAGCACCGAAAAGACGATGCTTTACGATAAGTTTGAAGAAGGCAAAGCAGAAGGCAAAGCAGAAGGGATTCACTCACTCCTGCAAGCTGTGGAGCTTCTTAAGAAAGGCCAGTCATTAAATGAAGTAAGTAAAACGACAGGTCTCGATATTGAAACCTTGGAGTTATTGTCTAAACAGGTTATATTTTAACCAAAAATAGTCGAGCCACTTTCTATACTCAACACACATGAGTTGTCGGAATTTATAACGCAGCTATTTTGCGTCAGAAGAAACGATTAAAACCAGCAATAGTTATTCATATTGTGCAGTTTTAATCGTTTCTTCTGACGTAAA
>JABEVJ010000241.1 GCA_013043985.1 Legionellales bacterium
GGTTTGTACGCCAGGTCGTTTTGAACAATTTTGGGAGCGGATTAATTTAGCAGGAATTGTTGGTCTAGCCGAGATACATTAATCAAGGGCTGTACCCTTCTACCTAAAATGCTTCACGTTGCCATTGGTAATAATCAGGTTAGAATGAAACTCTGTGATCAATTGGGAAAAGAGGGCTTTAGTTTAACATCAATCATTCATCCATTAGCTTCTGTTTCTCTACATGCTCTAGTCGGAGATGGTGTATTTATCGCTAGTTATGCGGTGTTGGCTCCTTCTGCTAAGGTGGGTAAAGCCTGTATCATTAATCATGGGGCTATTATTGATCACGATGTTGAAGTAGGGAATGGGGTACATATTGCTCCTCTTGTGACATTAGGGGGCAATGTGAACATTGGTAATGAATGTATGATAGGTGCAGGTGCAGTAGTATTGCCAGGCTTGAGTATTGCAGATAAATGTATTATCGGCGCCGGAGCGGTGGTGACAAAAAGCATTAGCACAGCAGGAACATATGTTGGAATTCCTGCGCGCGTTATCCCGTAGCGCCTCATATTTTTTGTGAAGGTTAATTAAATGGAGCGAATTTCGGCACTTGAAGTGCGATGAGTATAGAACGCCCATTTGTTAAGTTAAGTCATGCTATACCCGAAGCGTTTCATATTTAGGGTTTTTGACTTGCTCTTTTCCGCCCTATGAAACGCTTCGGGTATATAGTGCAAATAAAAAATAGAAGTAATCTCGCATCTGTGTCTGAGACGATGGTTTCTTGAGATTCAATGTATACTCGCTACGATTGAACTGTCGTTTTTAGGATTATGAAAAAAGTCTTTGATATTCCTCCATATACTTTTCTCCCATGTTATCAATAGTAAAATACTGATCAAACCGCTCTTTTGATGCTTTGCCAAAATCTTTTGCAAGCACCGAATTGGTTAAAATAGTCTGAAGTGCATTTTGGATTGCAGCCGGATTAGCTGGCGGAATAATTAAACCAGTTTGTTTATGCTGATTAATAAATGATGTACCCGTGCCTATTTCACATGAGATTAACGGTTTCCCCATCATTAACGCTTCCAATAAGCCAATACAAAAAGCTTCGCTGCGTAAATGGGATGGGGTAATAAATACGCCTGATAGATATAATAGCGCAATTTTATCCTCCTCGCTAATTTGACCTACAAAGTTTACTTTATTTAACCCTAATTGTTTTGTTTGCTTTTTTAATGATTCATTTAAATATCCTGAACCAGCAATAACCAAAGGAATTTGTGTATCTTTTAGTGCCTGCAATAAATATTTGAGCCCCTTATAATATCGAAGTACTCCAATAAATAACGCAAAACCTTCTTCTACCTGAGTTCTCCATTTATTGACCAAGGCCATATCTAAGCTTGGATAGGCTGTGGGATCAATGCCTATTGGAATAACCTTTGTTTTATGTTGATAGGGAGCTAAATCCCGGCTGCTTTCAAGGTATGGATGACTGGTGGCAATAATACTATCTACTTTTTTCATAAAAGCATGAAAAAGAAGTTGATAAGGAATTTTCAACCATTTTTGCGCAATAATATCAGAATGATAGGTAAGTATGGTTGGTTTATTGATTCCTTTTATCATATGGCAAAAATCAGCGTAAGGCCAAGGCGCGTGGTAGTGTAAGATATCAGCTTCAGAGAGCACATCATGGTATTGTTGAAATAAGGATAAGCTTATCGGGCAGGAAGCGTATTCAAAACTAAGAGGCAATTGAATGATTTTAACCCCTTCCTTATAATGAATCCCTGGCTTTTTAGCGACAGTAACGATGGTATTTTTGATGCCTTGTTTGGAGGTATAACGGGTGAGGTTATAAATAACACGTTCTACGCCACCATGAGTGTCAGGGAAATAGGTTTTGTAAATGTGAATGACATGCATTTATACGCTCCATGTTTTGTTTGGGTATAATACAGGATATTGATGTTTTTTAAAAAGTTTTTCTATTGTTGTGAAAGTCATTTTTTTCTATTTTAAAAAATTATCAAAATCAGATATTGAAAACGGCCATAGTCTCATGTATAATCCGAAATCAATCGGCAGTTGGCTATTATTTTTTCAAATGAATAATAGTGGATTGTTTCAGCGTGTCCTTTGGAGAGGTGGCTGAGCGGTTTAAAGCGGCGGTCTTGAAAACCGTTGAGGGGCAACCCCCTCCCAGGGTTCGAATCCCTGCCTCTCCGCCAATCTATTATACCCGTATTTTAAACGAATCAACCTGGCCTCACCGCTGGGCGTCAAAAACTTCAGATTGTGACTGCGCGGAGTATACCGTGATTACTGTAATGCTTGTTGATGAGCAAGACTTTGTTCGTTTAGGTTTGTTGAAAATTTTAAGTGATGCCCAAGGAATTAAAGTTCTGGGTCATACGCGATCTTATGATGAGGCCGCGAGGCTGGTCAGACAACTTAATCCACAAGTGATTCTGCTCGATATTCATTTGCCTGGATTGACAGGATTAGATGTCTTGCGAAAAATACTGCGCGGTGATAATGAATCCAAAATTATTGCGTTGACTCATGAAGCAGATGGAGCCATCCCGAAAATGGCATTTCAGGCTGGAGCATCAGGACTGTTGACGAAACAAGCCTCGGTTGACGAGGTATTGCGAGCAGTGCGGGTTGTTCATTCAGGCCAACGTTATCTCAGTGCTAGTTTAGCTCAACATTTTGCGTTTAATCATTTTGAGACGCCAGCTTCTTCGCCATTTGATTTATTATCAGAACGTGAAATGCAAGTTGCCATCATGATTGTTAATGATCAAAAACCCCTTCAAATTGCCTATAAACTTTCCTTGAGCCCTAAAACAGTTAATGGCTGTCGTTATCGCATCTATGAAAAACTAAAAATTAATTCAGATGTGCAACTTACCAAGTTGGCCATTATTTATCGCTTAATTACTATTGAGCCGATAGTGGACAAGGTGAATGAAGATTAAGAAAAATAAAACCGAAAAAATGCATGAAAAAACAGAAAATCCGTCATTTGATCCAAAACAATTCATAAAAACCTTGCCTGAACAGTGTGGGGTATATCGTATGCTGAATCTTCAAGGTGAGGTCATTTACGTTGGTAAAGCACGTAATCTGAAGAAACGAGTATCGAGTTACTTCCTCCGGCATCACGATAGTCCCAAAACAGAGGCAATGACGGCACAAATTGCGGGCATTGAAATTATTATCACGCACAGTGAAAACGAAGCACTGATTTTGGAAAACACCTTAATTAAAAGGCTTCAACCACGTTACAATATTCTTTTTAAGGATGATAAATCCTATCCTTATTTATTACTTACCAATCATGATTATCCTCGCTTGATCTCACACCGAGGAGATCGTTCTTTTGGCGGGCAGTATTTTGGACCTTATCCAACGATGAGCACCGCGCGTGACAGCGTGCATTTATTACAAAAAATATTTAAATTGCGAAATTGTGAAGACAGCTATTTTCAATATCGCACCAGACCCTGTCTGCAATATCAAATCCAACGTTGTAGTGCTCCTTGTGTCAAATTCATTACTCAGGAAGCCTATCAGCAAGATGTACGGCGTGCTCAACTTTTTTTGCAAGGAAAAAATCAGCAAATTTTGGATGAGCTAATCCAAGATATGAATCTTGCCGCACAAGATCTCAATTTTGAAAAAGCAGCTCGATTACGAGATCAGATTGCTACCTTGCGTCGTGTTCAAGAACAACAGTATGTCCATGGGAAGGGCGGAGATGTTGATGTTATTGTCGCTCTTTGTGAGTCAAATGCAGTCGTGGTAGGTTTAATGATGATTCGTCACGGACAAGTGATTGGACATAAATCTTTTTTCCCTAAAATTCCTGTAGAAATAACTCAAGCAGATATTATTGCTGAATTTATTTCACAGCATTATTTGTCGGTTGAAGAGCCTCGTCCAATTCCAAAGCAGATTTTAATTAGTGATTATAATAAACCTCTGACAGAATTCACCGAGGGTTTTGATTGGTTGAGTAGTGCATTAAGTCAAGAAGCGGGTTATAAAGTGAGAATATTACACCGTGTTCGCGGCGAAAAACGTCAATGGCTGCAACTGGCACTGACGAATACGGAACATGCAATGAAAACCATGTTAGCTGAAAAAGCCAGTTTATTGCAGCGATTTAAGGATTTGGCGACTTGTTTAGGATTAGAAAAAACGCCTTCACGTCTTGAATGTTTTGATATTAGCCATACACAAGGAGAAGCGACAGTCGCATCTTGTGTTGTATTTGATCAAACAGGCCCTCTTAAACGCGATTACCGACGCTTTAATATTGAAAATATCACCGGAGGCGATGACTACGCGGCGATGCGTCAAGCTTTATTACGTCGGTATACACGATTAAAGCACGGTGAGGGAAAATTGCCGGATATTTTAGTAATTGATGGTGGAAAAGGGCAGTTATCACAAGCCAAACAAGTTTTGGCTGAATTGGAAATTCAGGGTGTGCATATATTGGGTATTGCGAAAGGAGTGACCCGAAAGGCGGGTATGGAGCATCTTTTTTTTGATGAACGCCCTGATCCGATTGAAATACAAGCTGACTCACCCGCATTACATTTATTACAACATATTCGCGATGAAGCTCATCGTTTTGCGATCACCGCACATCGCAACCGACGAAGCAAAAATCGGCAAGTTTCCCCTTTGCAAACAATTCCAGGGATTGGAGCAAAACGTCGCCGTCAATTATTACAGCATTTTGGTGGAATACAAGAGTTGAAACGTGTAAGTGTTGACGAGATAGCCAAAGTTGAGGGAATTAGCTATGTTATGGCCGAACGAATCTTTAACGCATTGCATTCCTGAATATTTCCTGTTAATGTCCGAGGAATACCAATTCTCTATTGTAACTGGAAAAACATATGAGTATTCCCAATATCCTAACATGGTTACGCATCGTACTCATTCCCGTCTTTGTGATAACCTTTTATCTTCCTTGGTCATGGGCAAGGTTAACCACAGCGGCAATTTTTGCCATTGCAGCCCTCACTGATTGGCTTGATGGATATTTGGCACGCAGTTTATCGCAAACCTCAAGACTAGGTGCATTTCTGGATCCAGTAGCGGATAAACTGATTGTGGTTGCTACCTTGATTTTATTGGTAGGCGAAAACCATTATCCCTATTTAGCGATTCCTGCTACGGTGATTGTCGGACGCGAGATTGTTATTTCAGCATTACGTGAATGGATGGCGGAGATCGGTAAACGAGCAAGCGTTGCTGTATCGATGTTAGGTAAATTAAAAACTGTTTTACAGATGTTGGCTATTTTACTTTTGCTTTTAGGCCGTCCGACACCTCATGCTTATTTACCGCATGTTGGATTTATTGGTTATGCATTGCTTTACATTGCAGCTATCATGACACTTTGGTCAATGTTGGTCTACTTGAGGGCAGCAAGAGATCATATGGCGGTATAGTCAAATGATGTTTATTTCGATATAATATAAAATTCTTAACTATTTTTATTTGAGACAGATATGTTATTAAGTAAATTCCTTGACCCAAAAAATGATTTTGCCTTTAAACAGATTTTTGGTACGGACAAAAACAAGAATATCTTAGTGCATTTTATCAATGATGTTATGAAGTTTGAGGGTTCAGACAAAATCCACGATGTGTCCTTTTTGACAACCGCCCAAAACCCTGATATTGCTTATCTGAAACAAAGTTTGGTGGATGTTTTATGTACTGATGAAAAAGGATATCAGTACATCATTGAAATGCAAGTGGCTAAAACCAGTGGTTTTGAAAAACGAGCGCAGTATTATGCAGCCAAAGCCTATAGCAGACAACTCAATCATGGCGAAGATTATACCCAATTAAAGGCAGTGATTTTTATTGCAATCACTGATTTTGTCATGCTGCCAAACACACCAGATTACCGCTCGACACATATTATTTTGGATGAAAAAACCTACAATCATGACCTGAAAGATTTTTCGTATACCTTTCTGGAGTTACCAAAATTTCATAAATCTATTGATGAACTGAGCACGCTGATTGAAAAATGGATGTATTTTTTTAAACATGCTGAAGAAACAAGTGAAGCTGAATTAATTCGAATAGTGGGGAGTGATGAGATTATTTATCAAGCTTATGAAGCATTAAATCGGTTTTCATGGTCGGAAATTGAACTTAACACTTATGAGCAAGAAGAAAAACGCGAGCGGGATGCCCAAGCGATTATCAAGCAAAAGTTGATTGATGCTGAGGCTAGAGGTGAAACTAGGGGTGAGGCTAGAGGTGAAGCGAGAGGTAAAGCTGATGAGCGTAAATGTTTTGTTAAAACCTTGTTGCGCAAAGGCTGGAGTGATGAGAGTATTATAGACAATCTCGAGATTACGCCTCGAGAGTTATCGAGCATTAAGCAGGAGTTAGATTTGGAGTCTAAGGATTAAGAAGCCAGTCAGAAATTCTCAATCTCAATCGCGGAGACTATATACCCTGAGGTATCGACACATAAATTGATAAAAAGTCGTGGATTTTTAATAGGTTAGCTGCTATCAAGTAATTAAGATTTTAGCACTGAAGCTTAAA
>JABEVJ010000242.1 GCA_013043985.1 Legionellales bacterium
AGGGTTTTTGACTGGCTCTTTTCCGCCCTATGAAACGATTAAAACTGCACAATATGAATAACTTGCTGGTTTTAATCGTTTCATATGACGAAAAATAGCGGTGTCATAAACCCCTAAATATGAAACGCTTCGGGTATATCATCTCTCGCATTGATAAAAGAAAAAGGATAAACTTGGTTATCAGATAAAGCAGGAGTGTAAAAAATGCAATATATCAATAATCAATGGATTTCCGGTCAAGGAGAGCCTTTAGTTACTAAAAATCCAGCTACCGGCGAAATCAGTTGGGAGGGAAATTCAGCATCAATGGCTGAAGTTGAGTATGCCGTGGGCGCTGCTAATGTGGCATTAAATCAGTGGCGTTTACGCTCCGTCAATTTTCGCTTAGAAATTTTACAACGTTATGCCGCTTGTATTGAAGAGCAAAAAACAGTGTTGGCTGAATGTATAGCAGAAGAAACCGGTAAACCTTTTTGGGAGAGTGCGACCGAAGTGACCTCGATGATAGGTAAAATAAAATTGTCTGCACAGGCCTATTCAGAGCGGACAGGGGATAGTGAAAAGCCTTTACAGGGTGCTGTTTCCGTTGTCAGACATCATCCGATTGGTGTCATGGCTGTTTTAGGGCCTTTTAATTTTCCCGGTCATTTGCCTAATGGCCAGATTGTTCCAGCTTTATTAGCGGGAAATACAATTGTATTTAAACCCAGTGAATTGACACCAAAAACAAGTATTTTTTTGGCAAAATTATGGGAGCAGGCAGGTTTCCCCGCAGGAGTGATAAATCTGGTATTAGGTTCTGGCAAAGTAGGGCAGACACTCACATCTCATCCATATATTAATGGTATTTTATTTACAGGCAGTTATGCAACAGGTAAAAAGTTGCATTTACAATGTGCGGGACAGCCTGAAAAAATGCTTGTTCTTGAAATGGGAGGAAATAATCCGCTGATTGTTTGGGATGTTAAAAATAAAGATGCAGCAGCTTATCATATTCTTCAGTCCGCATTTATTTCCGCTGGACAACGCTGCACTTGCGCACGTCGCTTAATTATTGCTAAGGGAGAAGAAGGCGATAGACTGCTTTCTAGGTTAAAAAGTTGGATGGCAGGAATTAAAGTTGGATATTGGCGAGATGAACCCGAACCTTTTATGGGGCCTGTTATTTCGCAGGCAGCAGCTCACTATTTGCTGGAAAAACAAGCATTTCTGATTGCGCACGGCGGAGAGCCACTAATCAAAATGCAACACATTAAACCTGAAACAGGTTTACTTTCGCCTGGATTAATTGATATTACAATGAACAATTCTCAAGAAGATATCGAATTATTTGGTCCTTTACTTCAAGTCATTCGCGTTCAGGATTTTGATGAAGCATTACGAGTTGCCAATGATACTCAATATAGATTGGCTGCGGGTTTACAAAGCGATAGCCGAGAACATTATGATAGGTTTTTTCAGACAATCCATGCAGGTGTACTTAGCTGGAATCGGCCAACAACAGGTGCAAGCAGTGCAGCACCCTTTGGGGGAATTGGCCAGAGTGGAAATTATCGTCCGGGCTCTTATTATGCGGCAGATTATTGTGCGTATCCTGTAGCGAGCAGTGAATCAACACAATTAATTTTACCCGAAAATTTATTGCCGGGGTTATGCTCATCACCTCTTCTGACCAATTGAGGAGCTGCGTTGAGAGAAGGCGTTAATGTTGAGATAATAATGGTCTGTTATAGTTGATGCAGTTCCTGATAATCTTTACCGCGGTTCAAGCTTGATTTAAACACCTCAAATGAAAGCGGGATGTTGCAACAATTTAAAGACCATAGAAATGTATAATAATAATTTGGCGGATAAAAAACAATTATTAGAAAGTCAAAGGCTAGCTGATCGTGCATTATTATACACACGAAAAAACAACTATTTCTCTCAAGATCCAGCCGATGCAAATCTATTGACAGCTAATGCACTATGGTATCTTTTTAAAAACAATATTGAAACCAGTTTCGAACTGTATCATTTAGATATAGAAGATAAGTCATCTCAATTCACTTTCATCGTGATTGGCCGTCATCCCATGACACTGCCCAATGATATATCAACATGGAACAAAGAAACAGTGATTTGCTGGCCAAGAGAATATCTGGTTATGCCAGCTTATGATTTTCCTGCTCATGTGGAATATGAAGCATTTTCGGTATCAATGAAAAAAACAAAAGTAAAACGTAGTGATAAAAGTGATACAACCGAGTTCCTGATATCTAAAATGAGGAATCTTCTTGAGAAATTTCATTTGCAAAAATCGGTTTTGCAGAATAAAATTGAATACTCACCAGAGCTTGAAAAACTAGACACGTTAGCTAAAAAAATAACTTATGAACTTGAACAATTAAATATAAAAAAATCACTTTTTTCAATACAGGATTTAAATGCTTACAACGTTATTCAACCTTATATTAAAAAGTGGAAAATATTAAAAAAAGCTATTTTTTCTAATATTAACGACGGTAAAAAAAATAAAGATAAAAATGGAAGTCGTGAATTAAAACAATTGTTTGAGATCGCCTCTGAAGCGAAACAATATGCCACTTTACTTATTCCCCTTGGTGCAACTCAATTGTCAGGCAACAAACTGACTCAAGAAGAACGATTAGAAATAAATGATATCATTGAGACACAAAGAGATCGCGCTGATCACGTCGATTGGCATCTTGAACGCCTCGATGGGTATTTTGCACGTTTCGATTGGCATTTAGCAAAAGTTAATGCTGATTTTTCTTCTCTGGTAGGAAATATTGAGCAGTCATCTAAATCAGGGTTAGGAAATTGCATGGAGTTGGCTCTGCAAGCCCTCTATTTTATACTTATCAATTATCCTGAAATTGATGTTGAACTATGTCGTTTAGAAAACGGAGATCATGCTTTTCTTACTATTGCGGCTAAAATCATCTGCGATCCATGGAGTTATCGAATTTACCCAATTGAGTTATATGAAGTTTACTTGAAATCATATAATAGACATTATATTTATGAAACAAAATTTTGGATAAACAAACTTGATAAATTTAGAGTAAATCATCATAAAATTGTACTAAAAAATGATTGGTGTAGTAAATATTTTAAAAATTTTGACACAACTGATTTAGTGGCACTTTATTTTGATAAAATCGAGAAAAAACGATCTTATATTGCCTTGCTTAAATCCCAGATCAATGAAGCAGGTTTGCTGGAAAAAGCAAACAGCATTCTTGTTGTTACGTTAAATACCTATGAAGAAGTAAAAAAAATTAAGGATGTTTCCTTTCGGAAGCAATTTAATGCTTTACAGGTTTACGACAAACTGGAGAATGCGTTATTCTTGTTGCACAAAATGACGGGTGAAATGCAAGCACTGCATGACCTGCAACCTGAAGAATATTCAGAGTCAGATGACGAAGATTCCGAGTCATATTCAGAGTCAATATCTGATTGCGATTCTATTGTTTATGATTCGGATCCTGAGTTTGATTTGGATGCTTGTCCTCATTCTCAGTTAAAGGAAGAGGAGAATATTATTGCTGAATCAAAAAATGGGGAGATTTTTAATTCCATCTTGCCGAGAAATGGTAATACCATAAAATATAATTGTTTATTGATCAATTCATTTTTTCAAGAGGATAAGAAAAAGCTTTTATTTAATAAGATGGATGAAAAAACCGTTTATAATAGTACTAATTTATCGACTTCACTAAGGCTAAAATCCCCCAATGAATTTTGAGATGACCGACATATTTTCACCATCCCCTCAAGTGGTATCCTGTAAAATATTTGATGTGGTTGCCATCAGCAGTTACAAAGTGTTACGCTACAGGTATATAGTCTGAGGTATCGACACATAATTTGTAGCTGTCACGTAATGTGGAAATGATAGTAAATATGGAAAAACGCTCGTCATTGCGAGGAGTTTA
>JABEVJ010000243.1 GCA_013043985.1 Legionellales bacterium
AAATCTCTGTAAATATCCCTATTGAAGGGGTTTTCGAGAGGCTCATTTGTTTTTTTTCACTATTTCCACTTAGGTTCCGTATCTCCAGCCGTACAACTCGCTGTTTACTCTATCACCTACGCACGCGGCTTTCGTACGGAATGACATCGAGCGCACAAAAATATTTTAGAAAGTCGTTCATGCGAGCACTAAACTTCGCATCTTGAAGTGCGTTGGGTATAGCTTTATTTTTGGGGTACATTGTGGTACAATATAACTATACCCAAACAACTTTAAAATGCGAGTTTCTTCCTCTCCCCAACCGGCTCCCTCGCTGTACTCTCCCCCTTGGAGGGGGGAGAGGGGCTTCCTCCGCTTGCCTGTTAATGCGCTTAAATGCTCATCCTGCAGGATACGGCTGTGATTCCCTCTCCCCTTGCGGGAGAGGGTTAGGGAGAGGGGTATAATCCTCGCATTCTGATTTATTTAAATGACCTCTCTCTACAAATCTGACGGCAACGCAAATCCATGCATCAAAACAAAACTCAACGGATGCAAACCCTTGTTGTCCATCAGTTGAAAATTAAAAATATACGGTGGATTTTGAAAACTGAAGGT
The DNA here is from genome assembly GCA_013043985.1 of Legionellales bacterium. Taxonomy (GTDB): domain Bacteria; phylum Pseudomonadota; class Gammaproteobacteria; order UBA1113; family UBA1113; genus JABEVJ01. Next base: position 598 of record JABEVJ010000243.1, read on the forward strand.
TGCATTGTCTGACTGAGCGGGTGCTGCCATTGAATCCAGCCAATGAAAAAGTGCCCAGGATCCCCCCAGATTAACCGTCACTTGCTGTCCGTCCTTATCTGATACCACCATGGCAATATAATGCACATCACTTTTACCTGGCCAATCAAAGTGAGTCGCCACCAGAAAATCAGGTGTATATTCTGCAGATTGATTGTCAATACTTAAATCAACTTGCTTGATATTCGGAGAAAGTTGTAATGGTCGGAATAAGAATGGAAGACTCATTTGTTCGCTTGAATCGGGGAAAAACAACTGCGTCACATTAACACCTGCCTGCAGTTTAAGCAGAGAATCAGCGGAAATAGGTAAAAAACTGTCGCTGAACGATTTTACTTGCCATGGCGACTGAGTTGTATCAATGAAGGGTGAGAGATAAAACCGAATAAAACTATTTAATTGCCCTTGTGGTGAAAAGAAATGATTAAAATCATCAAAGGCAATATCTTGTTTTGCTGCTGCGTTAAAAGGGTAAAATGTGGCAATATTATTCACAAACTCCGCATAAATTCTATCATGCCAAACTTGATTAATCGTTTTCTGTGTATCTTTTAAAAGTAATTGCCAACTAAATTTACTGATATCATGAAACCATTGATTATAAGGATAAGACACCACAGGAATCTGCATATTCAATGCATCAAATGCATCATTTTGTTGTTTTGGTACGATGGTATGTGCTCTTGCCAATTCAAAGGCAGCTGTTGCAGGACTACTATTTTGAGAGATTCCGGCAAGAGAGCTGGCCAGTTGCAGCAAATTATTACGATTTGTCGCCAACACTTGATTGCTGGATTGAGTGAACGCAGAAAATGTTAAACTGATAGGTGTTGGTGCGTTATGATATCTCACATCAGTATTAATTACCATTTCATAAATCAGCTGCAATAAAGGAGAGTTTAACTGAGTAAAGGATGAAATAGTCCCAATCGCTTGCTCATAAGAAGTAAACGGTGTCAATTGGAGATGTCCTAAGATATTTCCCCAAACTCCAATATAATTCGAAATATAAAATTTACGTACCTGCTCCACTTCGTTCGAGGTAATAGGTTCGGTTGTTGGGTGTGCTTTTGTTACCCAATCACCATTAATCAGCGTATTGGCAATTTTTGGGGATAAGGTATCATACACATAATTAAACGATTGAGCTGTATAAATGGCTGGTATATTTATTGTTGACTCCCCATTTTGAAAAATGGGGTGAGAATTAATAACTGGAAACTTCAGTGTTAAACTTCGATCATTTGGACTATTAGCCAAAAATAAAGCTCTCGCAAGCTCAGGCTTAGGCAAGGCATTAATAAACAGGCGAGCACCGTTAATCAGCTTCAAGTCAAGAGGTAATGTGGGATGCTGGACAAAGGCCTCTGCAATAAAGGTATTAAGCTTGTTTAAATCCGCCGTTGCTGGATAGGGTTGCCAACTTGCATCAAAGGCTTTGGCCAATAAAGGCAAATCAAATTGTGCTGGCTCCCCCAACATAATATAAGCACTCAAAACCAGGTAAAGCTGGCTAGGATTTATCTTTTCAGGTGTTTGTAATTGAGTTTGAAGAAATTGATGCAGTTGTTTGGCAACCGTTAATTGCACCGTCTCTTTAAAAACAAGATTGGCATTTTTGTAAATACTAGCATCATTGGGTAAAAAAGTGCGAATCATCCAGGCCACATAAGCATTCTCTGCATGGAGACTTGCATCAGATAGTTTGCCAAGTTGCAATGTCAATGCATGACTATCTAGCGGGGCTTGACTCGTCAACATGACCTGATATTGAGCCATTGCCTGTTCAATGGCATTTAAATCAGTCATGTTTCGTGAAAAAATCTGTATCCAATTTCCAACCACGCTGACACCTAAAACCGAACAAATAACAACAACACCCCATTGTATATAAAACGAAAATTTGGCTTTTCCCTGTTTGGTATAAGTCAAAACCATTGCACGATCAGCAATCACCTGTTTAAAAATATCTTTGGTGAAGTAGGCTCGATAATTTGAAACATCGGTTACTGGCATCCAGGTTTGCAATGAAAATGTTTGTGATAAGGGCTGAGCCAGTCTGTCTAACTTATCATCAGGCTGAGGGCAGGCTGCTGACAAATAGAGACCTCGTAATTGACATAACTGATTTAACGTACTGATATCCGATATATTTTGTAAAAATGCCGCTAAGGGTTTTTTAATACTTTCAACTTGTAAGGGAAAATCTTTCATCAGGGCGCGCTTATCCAAATTGCGCTCTTGATGCAATCTTTGAATCACCCCTTGGTTAAAACGTAAAAGTAAATTATCAAATTCAAGATCAAAAGCATCAGCCATCACTTGTGTTGACTTGATTTGAGTCTGATTGAAGGTGATACCACACAATTGTGAGGCTTCTTCTTTGGTTAAAAGATCAAAAAATTCACTGAATCCCGCAAGTTTATCAACTTTAGAGATGACAAAATACAGTGGGAACGGTTCCTGAGAGTAACCCATCAAATCTTTCAGTCGACCCCGAAGGCTGTGGAAATAGGCATGTCGTTCATTTTTATGTGTTGAGCACAATTTTTCCAAATCAATGCAGAAAAGCACTCCTTGAAAAGACTGGCCTCGACGATGCTTGTGTACCAATTCCAAAAAATCAAACCATAATTTTCGCTGTTTTCGCGTTTTACGATTTTGCAAAAGATAGGTATTATTGACATCCAGAAAAACAGCATCCCGTGTTGCCCACCACTCGCAGTGACTTAGGCGATGTTTCTCTGTATGCTGTTTCTTGCTTAAAACAAACTCCATTTTGGATTGTGACAGGAGCGATGTTTTGCCTGAACTAGGGAAGCCTAAGACTAAAAACCAGGGTAGGCTAAATAATTTCTGCCTTGTTTCTTGACTCGAGATCGCCGTATCTTTTAAAAACTGCACCGCCCCTTCAAAACGCTGATGAAGCTTATTAATTATCTCACTCAGTTTTTCTGTATTCTGCTTTTTCATGCGTCATTATTCGTCGTGTCGGCCACTATTGTAGACAAGAGTTGATAAACTGGTTTTATTTCAATATGCAGCATCATAATGAAGCTGAAATAAATAACAACGAGTATCGCACCGAGTACCATTAAAATACGTTTCAAGGGAAGTTTTGGTAAATTTTTAGATGGCGCAGCCGAACGACTCCCCTTCATCATCACAAGAGAGGAGAGATTATCTCCTCGCTCTAAGCGAATGGTGCGAAATAAATCATCCAGCAAACGATCGAGCTTTTGGTGCCCATTGTCGATAAGTCGGTATTTTCCTTCAAACCCAAGACTTAAGCATAAATAAAAAAATTCCAGCAAGTCAATGGAATCTTTTGTTTTGTTATGTAATCGCTCTAAAAGTGCAAAAACACGTTCACCCGTGGTTTCATCACCATCAAAAGCATTGATTAATGAATATTGATGCCAATCACTTTCTCTGCCCCATTTTGTTTGCACGATCGTTTCATCAAGTGTCGCACAGATAACATAACGAGCCAGAACAATTTGCTCTGCCTGATAATGACGCTCAAGGGCAGCGCACTCAAATGCTTTGACTTCATAAATCAAATTTTCTCGCAAATTCGTACTGTTTTCATATTGTTCCGTATGGCGTAGTTTACTAATTAGTGAAAAAAGTGCTGAAGCTGCAGCGACTAAAGGGTTAACCCCTGAGCGTGCAATAAATGTTTTTGAACGACAAAAGGAATAAACCAATACGTCATTTTTTTTGGGTAAAACAAGGGCATTGCTGACAGTCGAGCTTCTGGTAGAAATATCTTTATCGTAATCGGCAGCAAGCACTTGCTCTTCTTTCATTTAGTCAATCCCAGTTTAAAAGGACTTTACCACTTTTTGCGCTTAACATTGTTTGAAAACCTTCTTCAAACTGATCTACAGGAAATTCATGGGTGATAATGGCTGAAATATCCAAGCCACTTTGCAACATGCTTACCATTTTATACCAGGTATCAAACATTTCGCGGCCATAAATTCCTTTTATGATTAAACTCTTGAAAATGACGTGATCCCAATTGATCCCGGTTCCGCTAGGTATTAAGCCCAATAAGGCAACCTTACCACCATAACGCATAGCTTCCAACATTTGATTAAATGCCTGTGGATTTCCCGACATTTCAAGCCCAACATCAAACCCCTCATTCATACGCAAACTTTTCATCACGTCTGTCATTGATTCCTGTGTCGGATTAAACGCCAAAGTGGCTCCCATCTTGCGAGCCAAATCAAGACGATACTCATTTACATCAGTCACCACAATATTGCGAGCTCCAACGTGTTTTGCAATCGCTATCGCCATCACACCCACAGGTCCAGCACCTGTGATTAAAACATCTTCACCCACTAAATCGAAAGATAACGCGGTATGAGTGGCATTACCAAAAGGATCAAATATAGCGGCCAGTTGATCAGAAATTTCATCCGGTAATTTAAACACATTAAAGGCTGGAAAACCAAAATATTCAGAAAAACAGCCCGTCCGATGATAACCTATGCCTTCGGTGTTAGGACATAAATGACGTTTGCCTGCTCGACAATTGCGGCAAAATCCGCAGGTAATATGTCCCTCACCTGAGACTCTGTCACCAATCTTAAGCCCAATAACTTCGCTGCCGACTTCCACAATTTCGCCGACAAACTCATGCCCTGTCACCAAAGGAACAGGAACGGTTCTTTGCGCCCAGCCATCCCAATTATAAATATGCATATCTGTGCCACAAATAGCTGTTTTTTTAATTTTTATAATAACATCATTATGACCGCAAACAGGCTCAGGAACATCAATCATCCAAATGCCTGGTTCAGATTTTAACTTGCCAAGTGCCTTCATTGAATAACTCCCATGCTTTTGCCAACCTTTGCAAAAGCACTGATGGCTTTATCCAGTTGTTGGCGGGTATGTGCCGCTGACATTTGTGTACGAATGCGCGCCATTCCTCTGGGAACAACAGGGAATGAAAACCCGACAACATAAATACCTTCCTGTAAAAGTCTATCAGCCATTTCACTTGCCACGTGTGCATCACCAAGCATAACTGGAATAATCGGATGTTCACCTGGTACGAGCGAAAAACCCAACTCTGTCATCTTCAAACGAAAATAACGGCTATTTTCTTTTAGTTGTTCACACAATGAAGAATCATGCTCAAGTAGATCCAATACAGCTAATGAAGCGCCAACAATCGTCGGTGCCACACTATTGGAAAACAGATAAGGCCGTGAGCGATTTCGCAGCCATTCCACCACTTCTTTACTGGCGCTCGTATAACCACCGGATGCCCCACCCAACGCTTTACCAAGTGTTCCTGTGATAATGTCAACACGTCCCATCACATCACAGTATTCAGGAGTACCCCGCCCTTTTTCACCCATGAATCCAACAGCATGAGAGTCATCAACCATCACCATGGCATCATATTTATCTGCCAAATCACATATCGCTTTTAAATTTGCAATGATGCCATCCATAGAAAAAACGCCATCTGTTGCAATTAAGCGAAAACGAGCGTCTGTTGTCTCTTTTAATTTTTGTTCAAGATCATCCATATTATTGTTTTCATAACGATATCGCCTCGCTTTACACAAACGAATACCGTCGATAATGCTGGCATGATTGAGGGCATCGCTGATAATTGCATCCTCTTCACCCAGTAAAGTTTCAAACAACCCGCCATTTGCATCAAAACAGGACGAATAGAGAATCGTATCTTCCATGCCCAAAAAGGTAGATATGCGATGCTCTAACTCTTTATGTATATCTTGAGTACCACAAATAAACCGAACGGATGACATACCAAAACCATGTTTGTCTATGGACGCTTTTGCCGCCTCAAGAATGGCCGGATGATTCGATAATCCTAAATAATTATTCGCACAAAAATTTAAAACATGCTCGCCTGAACTTACCGTAATATCCGCTTGTTGGGGGCTTTTAATTATACGCTCATGTTTGTATAATCCGGCATCATGTAAACCGTTTATCTCATTTTGTAAATACTCTTTGAAAGATTGACTCATTTCACTCACTCCAAAAATGGATTCTTTAATACAATTGTATGCTCTCTATCTGGCCCTGTTGAAATAATATCAATCGGCACGCCTGCAAGCTCGGCCAAGCGAGATAAATAGTTTTTTGCATTAGTGGGTAACTTGTTGTAATCAGTCACGCCATAGGTCGATGATTGCCAACCAGGCATTTCTTCATAAACTGGTTCACATAACCGCAACGATTCAGCATCAAATTCGCACCTATCCACAATTTTACCGCTCAGGCGATATGCCACACATAATTTAATTGTTTCCAGCTCATCCAATACATCTAATTTCGTCACACATAATGCCGAAAGACTATTGATAAGAACGGCTCTTCGCAACGCGACGATATCCATCCACCCGCATCGGCGCGGTCTGCCCGTCACGGAACCAAATTCATGCCCTCGAGCTGCAATTTGTTGCCCAATCGTATCCAACAGCTCAGTTGGAAAAGGCCCTGAACCTACTCGGGTAGTATAAACCTTGGTAAGACCAAGAACATAATCCATATAAAGTGGACCAAGTCCTGCACCGTTGGTTACGCCACCTGAAGTTGTATTTGACGAGGTTACGAAAGGATAAGTACCGTGATCAATATCGAGGAATGTACCTTGTGCTCCTTCAAATAAAATATTTTTACCCTCACGGTAAAATTGGTGCACAAGCCCTACTGTATCATCCACCAAAGGTAATAATACATCAGACTGACTCAGTAACTCATCTAACGAGGCCTGAAAATCGACTGTTTCAGAATGATAATAATTTTTCAACATGAAATTATGATAATCGATTACTTCACGTAATTGCTCGGCCAACTTTTCAGGATAACGTAAAGTTGACATACGAATACCCCGTCTGGCAACCTTATCCTCGTAAGCGGGACCAATTCCTCGGCCAGTTGTACCAATAGCATCTTTCCCGAGGTGTCTCTCTCTGGCTTTATCCAACATAGCATGTACGGGTAAAAGCAGACTGGTAGCTGAGCTAATACGCAGTCTCTCACGAACGGCCACGCCGTTGCTCTCAAGCTCGCCAACTTCTGTTAAAAAAGCCGTGGGTGATAAAACAACGCCATTACCAATCAGGCAAGTGACATGCTCATGCAGTATGCCGGACGGAATCAAGCGCAAAATTGTTTTTTTCCCATTAATCACCAACGTGTGTCCGGCATTATGCCCTCCCTGAAAGCGTATCACGCAATCAACACTTTTCGTTAATAAATCAACAATTTTCCCCTTTCCTTCGTCACCCCACTGACTACCTAAAATGATGACATTTTTACCCATAAGATTCTTACTCACTATTCGAATATACCCGTGGCAAGCCACGAAGAATAAATTTTAAACAAAAGAGGTCTATTTTTTAAATTAATGTGTCTGCCCTGACTTAAGTTGTGTTTGTGGCTGGGCTTGCGGTTGATTAAAATAATTAAAAAACTGCATGTCCGGTGTCAAAATCAAAACATCTTTCTTTGTTGCAAATGTTGCCACATATGCCTCAAGACTGATCAAGAATGAATAAAATTCTGGATCTTTACTGTAGGCGTTTGAGTATATTTTAGCCGCTTGCGCATCTCCATCAGCACGTAACTTGCTGGCATTGGCTTGCAATTCTGCAATAATTATTGTTGATTGCCCTTCTGCATCACTCACAATCTTATCGGCATCCAGCTTTCCATTCATCCTTAATTTCTTCGCGTCCTGTTCTTGGGCATCGCGCATAATTTGATATGTGGTATTTAAAGCATTGGTTGATAATGCCAGCCCTTTATAATTAATTGCAAGAATAGTAATACCCAACTCTTTCGTTAAGGCAGAAGCACTTTCAAGCAGGAGGGTGTTGTCATCAACCAAATTCGCCGTTAAATTTAAATGTCCTGTCAGTAGCTGCGATAACAAGGTGTCTGCCTGTTGCCATGCCCCACCTGTCGATTGATAAAATTGCGCCAGCTCGCTAATTTTCCAATAAACTTCATACTCAGCGTTACCATCAATACCAGATTTACTCATGTGTACGGGAACATTCAGCGAAAGTGCTTGTGCCCGAATATCAAATTGCCGTGCCTGTGCCACAAAGGGAAGCTTAATATGCAAACCCGGCTCCAAAACGACTGGAACACCCTTTTGATTGACTTTTAGATGACCAAACTGAAATAACAGCGCCTGCTTGCCTTCAGGCACCGTGAAGACAGAAGATGTCAAGGCGAAAACCGCCACTACCAGTATCCCTAATAACCAAAAACGTCGTGACATAAATATACTCCCCGAAATTGAATCTGCGGCGTTGTTGCGGTTAACTTAGGGTCTGTTGAGTATATCAACAGACCCTAATATGAATTTGCATCAGTATCTGAACCATAACCTGCTATACCATCTGATGACTTCAAGTTCTTATCCTTACTATCCGTACTGGTCTCTTCAGAAGCAGAGTCATTATTGGTGGATTCACTTTCTTCAGATGCAGACATCATCGCCTGTAATGGAATAGTAACTTGAACCCGACCCGACGCAGGAACATCGACGAAAACTTTTGTAACATTCATTAAAACGTGCTGCATGTTAGCAATATACAAACGCTCACGCGTCACCTGCGGATTAAGTTCATACTCTGGTAACAAAGCCAGATAAGGAGCTGTATCACCCTGCGCTTTCAGCACCACTTTTTGTTGGTATGCTTTCGCATCCGACATCAGCTGTTCCCCTTTAACCTGGGCTTGAGAGAGTAATTGCGCAGCATGATCACGAGCTTGACTAATCACTTGCTGGCTATCTTGTTCTGCTTTTGAAGCATCTGCACGTGCATCAGTCACCGAAGCGGGCACATCAAGTGATTGTAAGGAAACATCCGTCACAATAAAACCCGGGTTGACTCTACTCAATAAGGTATTAACCATTGCCACTAACTCTTGGTTCAGTACCTGCTTTGACTCAGTCAGCAAGTCATTCGCTGCCACCTGCCCCATTACCTGCACCACTGAAGAGGCAACTGCATCTTCTAAACTCTGCTCTGGGTCGGCAACAGCAAAGAGATAAGCCTTGGGATTGGCAATCCGGTATTGAACATTGAGTGTAAATACCAAAACCTGTTTATCGTGTGTCAGCACATTGCCAGTAAAAGTAACTGCATTTATTTGCTGCTGAGGAATCGTATAAACTTTTTCCACTAAGGGAGGCGCCCAGTGCACCCCTGCCTCGAGGGTGCGATAAAACTTGCCTAGCTTTAACACAACAGCTTGCTCACCCGTATCAACAATTGTGATACCGACCAATAACCATACCAGCAAAACAACAGCGGGAATAGCATAATGCCCATATTGTGAAAAAAAATAGCGCAGCTTCTGCCCTCCACCTGAAGGGGATGGTGCTGATTTGTTGCCAAATTGGCGCCATTGTTTTTTGATTGCTTGCAAAAGCTTCTGGAAATCAGCTGAGGAGGGTTTATTATTTCGACCCCATGGATTTTGTTTATCCTGATTTCCACCCGGTTCGTTCCAGGCCATATGGTATACTCCGAATTTATAACGCCGTCTATTTTCTCAGACCCCGGCTCAGGTAGCAAGTAAAGATCGTCAAAGAGATGAAAATAACTCTGCCTCTTGCATCTAAACTTGTAAAGCTTGGGGATAATGAGGTATAATCCTGTCTAAATTATGTCCTACCGTGAGAATCCCATGCGTATTGATCCAGAAATTAAGCTTGATTTTGATGATGTCCTTATCTGTCCAAAACGAAGTACTCTCGCTTCCCGCAAAGAAGTTGATCTCAGTCGAGAATTTACCTTTCGCCACTCTCCCTATAAACTTCAGTGTGTTCCTATCATTGCCAGCAATATGGATACCTCAGGAACATTTGAAATTGCAAAAAAATTGGGCGAACACAACTTATTAACTTGCCTGCACAAATTTTATCAACCTGAAGATTATCTAAAACGAAATATGACTGATACCAAAAATATCATCATAACAACGGGAACCAGTGAATCAGATTTTGAGAAGATTACTCAGATAATGAATACCATGGGTGAAAAACTACCTATGATCTGTGTCGATGTCGCTAACGGCTATACCGAAATGTTCCTCAATTTTATTAAACGTCTTCGGGTTACTTATCCTGAAAAGGTACTGATTGCTGGTAATGTAGTAACTGGGGACATGACGCAAGAATTAATTTTGGCAGGGGCTGACATTATTAAAGTTGGCATTGGCCCGGGTTCTGCCTGTACCACTCGCATGATGACAGGTGTCGGATACCCTCAATTATCCTCTATCATTGAATGTGCTGATGCAGCTCATGGCTTGGGTGGTCATATTATTGCCGATGGCGGTTGCCGTGAAGCTGGAGATGTTGCAAAAGCTTTTGCAGGGGGCGCAGATTTTGTGATGCTGGGCGGTATGTTTGCTGGGCATGATGAGTCTGGTGGTGAGCTTATTGAAGAAAACGGACAACAGTTCAAATTATTTTATGGCATGAGCTCTGATACTGCCATGCATAAGTATTATGGGGGCGTAGCTGATTATCGTGCCTCTGAAGGAGCAACATTTCGCGTACCGTATAAAGGCCCTGTCGAGGAAACAGTAAAAAGTATTCTCGGTGGCTTGCGCTCAGCATGTACTTATGTGGGTGCAAGCAAATTGAAACATCTTACTAAACGTACTACTTTTGTAAGAAAAGCTCGACGTTAAGCCTTTTTCTGAATAACAATAATATGTTGTGTAAGAAAAATAGACCAAACTGTTTTTTGATATAAAATATTCCCGTAGGTTTTGGTTGTGCTGATAACTTCATCGGGCAAAAGTGGCCGCTCATCATGAAATATCCACAACTTCAGTTTTTCAGCAAAAAATCGCGTTATCCGATATAAAAAAGTCGGTGTGGGAAAGGTCAAGATAACGATACCTCCTGCTTTTGTCGATGCAAAATGTTGCATAACGACCTTAGCTGTATCGCTTTCATTGAAGTGTTCAATTAATCCCACGCTAAAAGTCAGATCAAATGAATCGTTTAAATCGAGGGCCAACACGTCGCAATGGTGAATTTTTACCGAATCAAGATGAGAAACTCTTGCAATCAATTTATCCAAACCCGTTTTATTATTATCGACGACATGATAAATTTGAGGTTGAATGCTCTGATAAATAGCATCAAAAAAACAGCTATTGGCTCCACCAAATTCCGCTAACTCAAAATTTTCGCTTCGATTTTTTGTATAATTTTTCATCAGATTAATCAAGTTGCGTCTCATCACTCTTCGTGAGTAACCTGAGGTAGCAATCGGATTATCGTAGTAGCTATCCCAGTTAGTTTTCATTTCCATTTCTCCCATTTGTTTTCATTTTCATTTTTATTGGAAAAAATAAAATCACGTTCGATTGTAAAGTTTGCAATAAAGATCACCGATTCAACAAGAATTTTGATGATACTTATTGACGCAGATGTGTGCCGACTAAACATATAAACCAGGCTATAAGATACCGTACAGTTAGCGGCGACGAGCAGCAGGTATTTTAAAAAAGCATGATGAGTATGGCCTTTTTGATGAAATACTTTATTTTTAACCATGGGGTAGTTAACCCCTATACTACATATACGCCCTCCAATCTGACAGAACAATAAACTAAATCCAGAATGCAAGAGAGCAAAAAAAACGCTAAAGTCAACTATAAATGAAAGTAGCGAGACTAAGGCAAATCGAAATAAAACAAAATATATTTTTAATGAATCTAATATTGGATTAAAATGGGAGTTTTTATTATTGTCAATATAAATGGTGTGAATAGGAACTTCACGGATATTTCGATTTGTGAATTTGCAGGCCATCAGCATATTTAACTCAAATTCATAACCATTATTGCTGATAGTGACCAATGTGGGAATAAATGTCATTGGAATACCACGTAAACCAGACTGAGTGTCTGAAACTTTCTTACCGACAATAAACTGAAATATTTTCCTCGTCATCAAGTTACCGAATCGGCTGCGAAAAGGAATTTTTTTTGCATTATCATCAAATTCACGTCGTCCAATAATTAAATCATTTGGATAAGCAACCAACTCTTCTGCAATGCGCAAAATATCACTGGGAAGATGCTGGCCATCGGCATCAGCGGTGATCACGCCTATGTTATCCCGATGAAGAGTATAAAGATAATTAAGCCCGGTTTTAAGTGCTGCACCTTTGCCTATATTGGTAGCATGTTCTAATAAAATGATGTTGTTATCTCCCCTCTTTAATTGTTCAAATATGACATCACAAGCCGATTTACTGCCATCATTGACCACAATAATTTTGTCCAATTCACTTTGCTGCAAATTTTTAACCAGCTCCAACAGAGTGTTATCTGGATTATACGCCGGGATAATGACACTCATTTTTTTCATCAGACTATTTCACCTTACAAAATAATATTGAGTCGTTTTGAGTGATAATCTCAAATTGTTTTTGATTTGATAACACATAGGTCTCCACAGGAATGGTACAAGCAGGCGAAACAGACTCATTCTTCAAAATCAATAAATAAGCCGGATGATTGATATTAAGTGCTTCTATTAACCTCGGCACATCATTTAAAGAACTCAATACATAGTGTTGCTTATCAAATTTAGGTAAATAAGGCAGTATCATATAATTTGACATGATAAGCCCATTGAGAGGGTGATTTTCAAAATAGCGATATAATACTTGATTCACAGAGGGATCGCCAATTTGTTCTTGCCTTCTTAATTGTCCATTGATTAGCCTGTCGGTGCTAAAAACTGAGTTAGAGAGAACTACGCCAAAAGTCAAAAGCACAGCTAAAACGCCCAATCGCCAAAATCTAGGATTTTTACGAAACCAGAGCGATTTTAAATAGGATAAACCTTTCTCGAAGCTGACTCCTAGGGCGATAGCAAGGAAAGGAAGTGCCACTGCAATATTTCTGAGGTCATAACTCACAAAACATAACCAGATTAGGAATCCCGGAAGCACCATGATAAAAACGATTTTACGCACAAAACGATCAAACCAACATCCCCAAAAAAGTAAAAAAGTCATGATAGCCAGCGCACAATCACGTACAAGCGGAAAATGTGTTTGACCATAATACAGTGTCTGAAACAAAATCTGCATTCCGTAACGGGCTTTTTCAATGCCTGAAGAAGTTGTAGGAAGTGAGAGATAACCACCACCCTGCAAAAGGTATTTTACTACATCTACATCATAACCATAATAAATTTGAATAAATTTATAAATATACCAGGGCAAAGCATAAAGCAACATCATAGCAAGACAAATCAACGAAAGACGTCGCTTTTGCTGGCCAATCAATGCATCTGACAAGAAAAAATAAAGCATAAATGGAAATAATGGAATAAAAATCGCGCCACTTTGTTTTGTCACTGCTGCACCAGCAAATAAAATAGCCGCAATAAAAATGCTTTTTTTTGCCTCGCTTTCAGTTTGGTAGGTATCTGATAAAAGGAGTGCATAAAAACCCACCAATGACATACTGGCAGCAGGCACATCGGCATCCCCGCTTACGCTAAGATTTCCTAGAATAATGAGCAGAATGGCTGAAAGGAAAAAAACAGCCCAATAATATCCTTTATTAGCTTGCCGGCTGCCAATGTCCCATAACGCCCCCATCATGGCTAAAGGAAAAATAAAAGATAAACATTTTGCAAAATATTGTACTATCGAGCTTCCTATAATCTGGTAGGCCAACGAGATGTTGATCGGTAGTAATTGCGGGTATTCGTAGGCGAGTTTAGGAAAGATATCTTGATACCAATCCAATGCCCACCGATTCCAACTAACAACCGCATCCCAACTACTAAAAATGAATGGGGAAATCGGTTCTCGATAGAAACAACAATAAATAAAATAAACTACAGAGAATAAAGCGATCGATTTTGCTAAATTAAAGTGCTTAATTGCCTGCTTAATTAACAGGAACAGTGGTAAACATATCGCTTTCAAATGTTCCCATAAACCACCTTGCTCAGTTAGAAGAGGGTGATGGAAAAAATGACGCCTTTGCCATAAAAGCAAAAAAAACTCAACTACAAACAAGCAAAGTACCACCGTGTGGTTATAAATATGCAGCGTTGTCAGGATCAAAACTATCCAGTAGTTGAAAGAAACACTTAAGCCAAATGATAGAATCAGAGTTTGCAGTATCCCTCTTTTAAACTGATAAAAACCCAGAAACAGGTAACCAGGCAAAAACAGTATTTGCAGCAAGGACATAAGCCCAAGAATGAACATATCGTGATTTTCCAATCTGTATGGTAAAAAGTGGCAAAATTATATCTCTAATCGAGCACATTTTCAATTAATTAACTGATAAAGCACCTTCCGTGCAGCAAGCACAACTTGTGTTCTGGGCATTGCTGCATTGACTAAAATAACCAAACCCGTTTGTTGCTTAGGTACTAAAACCATATAAGCACGAAAACCTGCAACACTACCTGTTTTATCAAACATAGGCAACCCCTGCGGATCCAAACCGGAAAGTGAATAAGCAGATGATGAGTGCAAAGTCAGAATTTTGGTGCCTGTATTAATATAGCCATCACTACCCAATTGATTAAAATCATGAATTTCCCAACCTAAGCCCTGATTGCCATATTGTGTTTGATAATAAGGACGCTCTGTGAGCTGGAACGCTCTGGCCAATTCAGGTGGGGTACCTGGCAAACTTAATGCTGCACCTAAAAATTTCAACATATCGCGTCCAGAGGAGCGAATAGAACCTGCCGCTGGGATAATCAGCAAGGTTTTCGTTGTTGTCACGGGTGCTCCATTCCAACTATAACCCTGTGCACAAGATAAACAGGGAGAGCCTGTCAAACTGGTATCATTCATATTCAAAGGATTGAGAAGCTGCTGTTTCAGGAAAGCCTGATAAGACTGATGGGTAATATCCTCCAGAACATAACCCAAAATACCAAAGCCAATATTGGAATACCTCCACCATGAATTGACCTTATAAGCAGGACGCCAGGTTTTTAGGCTTTGCATCAACTGGTGGCGATTTCGTATTGTGCTTGCTGGCATCTGTGCCAAACCACTCACATGAGCTGCTAAACCTGCCAAGGTAATTTGATCAAAAAAAGGATTTGAAATAGGAGCATCGTTAAGGTACATTACGGCCGGATCACTTAAGTCCAGTTGCCCAAGCTCTACCTCATAAGCCAATAAAACACTGGTGAAAATTTTAGTCACAGAGCCAATTTCAAACAAGGTGCTAGCATTAACATGGTTTTGTTGATTGCGGCTAGCCAGCCCAAAATAAAAGGCCTGAGGTACACCATGGTTATAGAGCACAACGGTTGCACCAGCAACGTGATTTCGCTCTAAAATGGGTTTAATAGTGGTACTGACCAATTGCGCTGTTTCATCTGGAGAGAGCATTTGGGCATTGGCATAACCTGAAGCACCCAATAAAATTAAGCAAGCAAGCAGTAGTTTCCTGATATACTTCTCAAGCATCGTCCTTGTTCCTTGCAATCACACAGCAAGAGTGTATATGCTTACCGACTATAACTCAATAAGAGGCGGCCTACTATGCAATTAACCGAAACGTATTACGCTGACCAATTTCCTATCGAAGCATATGAATGTGGCAGATTAAAAATGAATGGCCAATTTTTTGAACATTCTGTCATTATCAATACTGGTCAAATGCCCAAACAGTGGCATGTTCAAAATACCCAAGAGCTGACACGAGCAGACTTGCAACTGTTATTACAGGACCAACCGGAAGTGATATTGCTTGGAACTGGTGCCCAACTGATTTTTCCAGCCTTTGAGCTTATTCACGATATTTCGCATCAAGGGGTAGGAATAGAAGTAATGGATACAGGTGCTGCATGTCGCACTTATAACCTGTTGTTGGCAGAAGGACGTAAGGTATTAGCGGGGCTGATTCTTTAAATAACTGAGGTGATAGAGATTTCGGGTATATACTCAACACACACGTCATAAATCCCCAAAACTCATGTGTGTTGAGTATAGACCAGGTTTAATATTCACCGAGCGCACTAAATTATCCTGCACTGTCAACACTTCAATAGGATAACCTGCCAAACGTAGACAGGTCTGCTCCTGTGGAATGGCCTCTAAATACTCAGTAATTAATCCGCTCAACGTTTTTGGCCCATCAAGCGGCAAATGCCACCCCATTAATCGATTTAACTCACGGATGTTGACACTGCCATCGACTTTAAAAGCACCATCCGCCAAGGACTCAATAAATTTGCTCACCGCTGGAACATCTGTTTTAAACTCACCAACAATCTCCTCAAGGATATCTTCCAGCGTAATCAAACCTTGAATATCCCCGTATTCATCAACAACCAAAGCACTGCGGCGTTGTTCACTGCGAAAGTTCAGCAATTGAATGTGAAGCGGTGTTCCTTCAGGAATAAAATAAACATCACGGGCAATCTCACGTAAGGTCTGTTCGCTTAGACGATCCTGCCCCAGCAGTTTTAAAGCCTCACGCAAATGCAGGATACCAATTACATTATCAATGTCATCCTGATAAAGAGGCAGCTTAGTATGCGTA
This sequence comes from Legionellales bacterium, assembly GCA_013043985.1. Lineage (GTDB taxonomy): Bacteria > Pseudomonadota > Gammaproteobacteria > UBA1113 > UBA1113 > JABEVJ01. The sequence goes on from JABEVJ010000243.1 coordinate 17,230, forward strand.
CTACCAGTCAGTTGTAAAACAACTTTTTCCCAGTTATCACTTAAATCAATCCCTTTAATTTCATTGCGAGGGATCATAATATCTTCAACAGTGACTTTTTCCATTTCGAGAATACGCAGCAGCATATCCTGGTGTTGTTGTGAAATACGGCCACTCGACTCCAAAACCACAGAGCGCAACTCATCCGCACTTAGCCTGTCGATGGCGCTTCTACCTGATTTAACACCAAAAAGGCTTAATAAACCATTAGCCAGCATATTAATAAACCAAACAATTGGATATAAAACTTTCAAAAGGCCAACCAGAAACCAGGAAACTTTCATTGAAACACTTTGAGCGTTGAGTGCAGCCAATGTTTTTGGCGCCATTTCTCCCAGTACAAGAATAACAAAAGTCAGGAGAAATGTTGAAATCGCTACACCTAAATCGCCAAAAAAATGCACAGCCACAATCGTGCCAACTGAGGAAGCTAAAATATTTGCAAATGTATTGCCTGTAAGAATAACACCAAGCAGGCGATCAGGACGTTCTAATAATTTACTTACCCGCTTCGCTCCTTTATCACCTGCTCTTGCCAGGTGACGAATTCGGTAGCGGTTTACTGACATCATTCCAGTTTCAGAGGCGGAAAAAAAAGCGGAGATACAAATCAGACAAACAAGAACGAACAACAAAATCAAAATTTGAGTGTAACTCAAAATAAATCCTTATATGACCAAGAACAGTATAAACTCTACCATAAACTAAAAAATAAGCAATATCTTATATAGTCTCCGCGCTTGCAGTAGTAGAGTTACCCGGTTTTACGACCTCACTACTTTATTGCGCAAATAAACAGGTTTGATTTCCTCTGCAGTCAGTGAGTGCCCTGACTTTAGTAATGGAAGTGCCAACGTGATAATGTCGAATGCTTCCACTGTTAAAACATGTGAAACGTTCACTGGCGGTAATTGATCTAAATAAACTCCCCAGCCGCTCCCTGCACCATACCAACCAGTACGCGGTTCATCAACAATATGAACTTGGCTTGGAGACCCTATGGCATCTGAGTGCACACTTTGCATCAAGCCTGAATCATCTGCTTGATATGCTCCCCAATAAACCTCGCCCATCCGTGCATCAAGTGCACTTAACACCTGTTTCCAGCCAAATTTTCGATGCGCTCCTTGGGCCAAAGCAGCGAGGGTTGAAACAGTGACAACAGGTAAATCAAGCGCATACGCAATGCCTTGTGCCGCTGCAATGGCAATGCGTACCCCAGTAAAAGCACCGGGGCCATGAGTAAGAGCCAAACCATCTAAATCACTGCGTTGCAGATTGGCTTGAACAAGCAAATCATCAATCATGGGCAATAGACGCTCAGCTTGTTTACGCGGTTCATGATTAATTTTTTCAAAGCAGTGCTCAGCCGTTTTAATAGCCACTGAGCAACTTTCACCCGTCGTGTCGAATGCTAAAATATTCATTATTCTTCCAAATATTGGCGCTTTTCTTTCACATCCTTCCAATCGTCTGCGTCCGCTGGTGCTGGCTGCTTTGCATTAATGTTAGGCCATATTTGCGAGAACTCTGCATTGATCTGAAGAAAGTCTTTCTGGTCATCTGGCAGCTCATCTTCAGAAAAAATAGCATTGACAGGGCATTCTGGCTCGCATAAGGCGCAATCAATACACTCATCTGGATTAATCACTAAAAAATTGGGGCCTTCATAAAAACAATCAACAGGGCATACTTCCACACAATCAGTATACTTACAACGAATGCAGCTTTCAGTAATTACAAATGTCATCGTTTAATCCTTATCCATTTTTACTCGTACATTATAACCAAATAGTTCAAATAGTTAAAGACTAGTGCCCCGTCAACTTTCAATCTTAGGGTAGGCGCAAGCGAGAGAGGCGAGAGAGTGTATATCGAATACATGACCGATGCCGAGCGAGCTTGCAACAAACCCTAAGATCGAAAGTTGACAGAGCACTAGCTATATAGCAGGCCCATTATGCTCTTCCATATGTACATCTTCATCATGATCTTCAATGGCGGTATTAGCTTGATTATCTGCTTTAGGCATCACTGTACTAAACATATCAATCCAGGTATTTTTCCATTTTCTCCAATTTTTCTCAGAACCAGGATCAGTGAAGTTCTGCCAAAAAGGGAACGACTTTTTCTGAAACTTATCTATTTGCTCAAAACGCTCGCCTTCTTCAATTGTGAAAAGCCACCCTTCCTTTTCAGGCGCGGACTCTTTTCTGGATAAGAAAGCCTGTATCGCGTGTTTTCGAGCCTCTTCCTTGATCGGTGGATATTTGCCCATTGGCCAAGTCGGTTCATCGTTTGGCCGTTCTGTACGCGAACCTGAAAAAAGAGTCACATTCAGCTTGGTGCCCGCAACAAGCCGATTTTGAGAAATAAATTGTTGAGCTAAGGGAGCATTGTTAGCCACAAGTAAATCAAAATAAGGGAAATTGTCTTTTTTACTATGAGCGCGGGTAGAAATTAAACCATCAACAATCGGTCTTTTGTTATACCGATCAGGCACTCCAATTAATTCTGGGGACAATTCAAGAATTTTTTCAACCATTAAAAAACACTCTGCTGGAACTTCGCCAAATAAAGGTGTTTTAGCTGTCTTATCATCGCGTGCTTTTCGTTTGCAGTTTTCAAACACAGTTCGTTGTTCATCAGGTGTTAACAATGCTAATATTTTATTAAACTGAAATAGTCTGTAACGAGGGAGGATAGATTTTATCTGCTCATTGATATCGTGTAAAATACGTTCGGCTTGTTTAAATTTATCAGCCACCAACACGTCTTCTTTAGAATTGCTCAATATATCAGTGATTATTTTATGCCAATCATCTAATCGCTGTAACGCTACTTCAATCTCTTTTTTGATAAAATCAGACTGCAATGTCGTCATAGAAAACTCTTTTTCCTGTTTGGATAACGTTTCACGCAGCATTTTGATTTTAGGATCAAATTTTGTTCTTATTTTTTCCTCCAATGTTTTGACTGAGTTAATCCGTGGATCATTGGATTTCATCGTCCTGCTTACAAAAATAGTCTTTTCAAGCAAAAAAGAACTTGCTAAAAGTGCCACATTCTTCTGTTCTTTATTAGAAGTGAGGACTAATTTGGCATGAAGAAGATCAGAAATGAAATTAACTTGATTAATTGCCAATACCTTCATCACCTCTTTATTTTCTTTAAGTAACTGATCGATAAAAATGGGAAATACATTTTGTTTCGACAGCTCCATAAAATGTTCGACCATTTTATTGCCTTTTAATGATTTTTTGGCTGCCCCCTCTTCTAAATAGAAGTGTATTGTCTTCTCTACCAATTGAGATATCTTGTCAGAATTGTCAGAATGGATTTGCGGATATAAGATTTGCCGATATTTTTCAATTAAAATTTTTGCAAACTTAGGATATTTTTTTTGTATACCATAGACAGTTTGTTTTTGCACCTGGAATCTTCTGATAAACGTATCTAACAATCTATAACCTTTGTTACTGAGCATTGACCTAATAAAAGATGCATTCAAAACAAAAACATCAATGAAATATTCAACAAGTACTTTTTCTTTGCTTTTACTAACCAGCAACTCCAGCTTTTTCAGCAGTAAAGCTTCCAGTTTTTTAAGTGAAGCCTCAGGC
>JABEVJ010000018.1 GCA_013043985.1 Legionellales bacterium
AACGAGCAATAGTTACTCATATTGTGAAGTTTTTATAATATTACTCTGGCGTAAAAGAACAAGTCAGAAATTAGCATTTTGAAGTATCTTGGGTATATTAGCCTATACAGTGTTCAACGATCCACTTTCCCTCTTAGCAATGGGAGTTCATGAAAATTTTTATCGAGATTTGAAAAAGGCTCAATAGCTCGCTCTTCGATAAGTAAGTCACCACTCTCTTTTCACCACGCAGTGCTATTTTTCTGATCAAAACTTACACGATGTCGCATACCCAAAACAGAGAAAACACAAAAAACTTTACCTAGTATTTTTTCCTAGTTACATAAAAAATTTTTTTATGTAAAATGCTCCTGGTTTTATATTTCGACATTTCACCCTATAAAAATAACTAAGGATAATTTATGCCTAAACTAACAGCTGACGAATTAAGCGCGCTTAATTTGGAACTTGCAAATGTTTGTATGACTAGAAAAACAGATATAAATACGATAGCAACATTATTAGAGCAAGGTGCTGAAATTAACAATCGTGATTATAGGGAGCAAACACCTTTGGCGCTTGCTGTCAAATCTGGGCTGGATATTGTAGTGGATTGTTTAATTAAAAATGGCGCAGATATTTATAGTCGACACGAATATGAACGTACTGTTTTAATGACTATCGTAGGTGATAAAGGCGAGCGTTACCTCAATATACTTAACATGATTATCTCTCATGCCAAAACAACAGGCATTGAAATCAGTCATTTCCTGAATGCTGTTGATACACAGCATGATACCGCGCTCATTTACGCTATTAAGGTAAATAATATTACCGCCTGCGCATTGTTATTAGAAGCGGGTGCCTCTTGTGATCTGGGTGATAAACACGGAAATTCACCGCTCATGTTAGCTAATAGTAACAACGGTATTAATGACGTCACAAAACGATACCGATGTCGCCGATCCCACCATCCCAATGCTTATCAAGCTGCTGCTCAAGGCTGGTGCAAACCCTCTTGATCAATTTGCTAACGAGAAAACAGCATTGATATACGCCATAATGACTCACAATCAGGACGATATCAAAGTGTTAGTTCAAGATAAAAAACAGATAAATGCACACGATATAATATATGGAAAAACCGCACTCATGTATGCTGCATTACTTGGTGATTTGACGCTTGTCACGCTTTTAGTTGATAACGGTGCAAATATTTCTGCCGTTGATAATCTCAATCAAACGGCGTTGTGTTATGCTTCTGTAAAAAATATCTTTCAATATTTGATTGAGAACGGCATCGACGTTAACATCGTTTCTGCTGAGTACGATACCGCCCTTCTTCAAGCCATTCGAAATAAATACTTTGATTTAGTTCCTTTAATATTAGAGTCATTAACCATTGACGTTTTGAATACAAAATTGATAAATTATGTTGACGATGACTCTGCTTATAGTTATGCGGTAGCACAAGGTTATAATTTGGAACACGAGCCTGAAGTATGTAATGCTTTTTTGCATACGGCGGCTCTCTTGCGTGAGCGCGGTGCAAATACCAATGCAAACAACCGTTGGAGAATTGAAATAGCTCAACGTGGCCTCGACATCCTATCCAACCCTAAAAAGCCTGCTAAAACATTAAATGAAGATGCGCAGCCAGGTCCTTATATCACTAAATTTTTTCTTTTTGAAGAATATTGGAAGCAATGGCAGGCACAGCAAATTGAGAGATCACCTGAATTAAAACAAGAAACGGTTCTTGAGGATAAAAGTAATGAGCCCTCTATTTTGGTAGAGGAGAATCACATTATTATTTCAGAGACATCACCAAAACAGAAAAAAACCACTCCTTTTTGGGATAAAAATAATAAACCGATTAAGCCTCCAGAGGCAGATCAAAGTCGCCTTATCTCAAACAACATTGCCTCGAAGGAGATAAGTGAGCGCGCATTGAGGACTACACGCTCCCCTTTTTCTGTGAGCAAGCCTAGAACACCATATGAATTTTGACCACATTACGTGACAACGACCTATCATTTTTTGGTAGGTGTTATGCGAGGGATTGTGGTATACAATTCGACCCCGCTATTGACTTAATTTAAAATTAATAAACTGGAGACTAGCTGAATGATTCTTTTTAAAAAAATAACACTTAAACCCACGTCCAATGAGCAACTTGCTCTTCAATTCTGGTTCGAAGAGGGAGCTGATGTCAAACAAGCGACCAAAGATATCAAAGATGTTTTTTCTCCCAATAATGTCACGGTGTTTGCAGAACAATAAAGCCCATGATAAGTAAGAATTTTGCCATTATCATTGGCCTTTATGTTAATGGCTCTTAATGGTAGCGACAGTTTAGAGGTTTGTCACGAGGTGTATCAAACGTTAGGGGTATGTTTTACAAAACATCCGGCTTTTTTAATGCTGTCTTGTCTTCTGAAGCTAAACGACGCTCAACTTTTTTAACATCTTCCGCGGCTGGAAGCTTTTCAGGATGTATTCCCCGATCTAATAATGTTTTACGAACAGCTTCATTATTGATAACATGTTCCTCTGAAATTGTCGTCCCTGTTTTCATTCTGTGTGCTTTCGCGTTAAATGCGGTAATCTCAGCAGCAAAATCCTTAGCCTTTAAAATAATGGTGGGAGCAAAATCGGCTAAAGGTCGATTTCCTGGCACCTTCCATTGCACTTTCATAGCTTGGGTAGATTTACCAAATAAAGCTTGATCGCCTTTACTACGAATAGCGGCAAAATTATCATCACTGCCCGTTTGTTCGTAAATTACATGTGAAAGCTCTTTCTCGGTTTCAGATAACTTTTTGCGGGCGATCAATCGCTCGGATTCATGCAATCTTTGTTCAATTAACTCTGCACGCCTCGTTTGAGCGGCGAAATAGGTTTGTGCAAATGCAATTTCTGATTTCTTTGGATCGCCATTCTGTGCAACTAAATAACAAGCATAGCGTGTGAGCATAAAATCATCAATTTCACGTTGGCTACCAGAACCAAGATCGACCATTTTCCTGACCTCAGGAAAATGGTCTAAAACCTCATGGCCAGAGGTTTGACAGGCTATTTTTGCCTTGGTAATCACTTTTAAAAAATTTTCCCACTTGCTATAACCTAGCAGTTCTTGAAGATCACGAGCTAACCAGAACTCAATGCCCTCCTCTGTTTGCTGGGCATGAGATTCAAAAGTGTTGGTTAAAGTATAAATCAGTTCAGTTTTCATACTATACCCAAACTGATTGAAAATTCGATATATGGTATAGCAATGCTCTCGCCCGTATAGTAAGATGGCGAACGATGAAAATAACCTTAAGTGCTCAAC
>JABEVJ010000244.1 GCA_013043985.1 Legionellales bacterium
TAGCAACAAATATCGAAAAGTGCTCGTCATTGCGAGGAAGCGCAGCGACGAAGCAATCCAGTAGAAAGAGCGTAAAATCAAGGACTTGACGCTTACGAGTATTCTGGATTGCTCAAAGTAAACTCCTCGCAATGACGAGCATTTTCGCCTATTTGTTGTTATTTCCAATTACGCGACAGCAACTAATAACACCTCACCGAAAAGCAATTTTCACATTAACCTCATCAACCAGCCCAACCATTTTTTTCGTGCATTTTTTTACCACCGATAACAGATTGAGCAGATGATCTTCAACTTCGTCATCCAGAACCTGATAAAGCACATGCGACATAGAATTAAGAATATAAATCGATTCTGTAAATGTTACTTGTTGAGATTCTCCTGTTCCTGCAGGCTCGTTGATAAAGAGGATATCTTTATTAACGATACTGCAAAAATGATCGTGCTGGGTTTCGACTTCCTGCATTTGTTTTTCAAAGAGGACTAAGAGTTGAGTATGGTTTCGATCATTGATATTGCCAGACAACTCAGCCCAAAGCGTTTTGATAAGTGAGCTGGTTAAATGAATTTGTTCTCCTAATTCCTGTTTGAGTGACTCTACATCAGTTTCATCATGGAGGTGGTAAGCAGTTAATGTGTTCATGAAAAATCCTTCTAGCAGCTTAGAAAAAGATGGTGATCGAAGAGTCTCAACACAAGGGAGCCAAGTTTGCAAAGAGTATGGACTATACCCATCGCACTTCAAGATGCGAAGTTTATCATCCCACCTGAACGCGAGATTTGGATGTTCTTCGCTCGAAAAACCTCGAAAGACCGGTAGTATTCCTTCGGTTTTTCTTGCTCAGAACATCCAAATCTCATCGTTCATGCGGGCGCTAAACTTCGCATCTTGAAGTGCGTTGGGTATATTGCTCTTTACCTCAACGATCACCAAACGGGTGCAACATTCTCGTTGCAAAATCAGTTAATAAAATAATAACTTTTCGTATATTAAAATACGAATTCGCATAAGTCAATGCAAAGATAAATTTATTTATGAAAAAATTTTGTTTTTTTATTTAGTAGTGAGATAATGGACTGCATTAACATACTGAAAGGCTTATTGAATGGCTGTTAAAAATGAAAATGGTGTTTTTCACCTGGATGATATTCGGCGTCATCGTTTGATTGAGACGATTGAACGAATAATGAAAGAAAAAAACTTTACTCCAACACAATTGGCGAAATATTGTAATTTGCAACAGCCCACGATTCATCGTCTTTTGTCGGGTCAAACGAATGATCCGCGGTTATCAACCCTGCTGCAAATTGCTGAGCATCTTGATATAACACTGGATGAGCTGATTGGTAAGCGGGTTTTTGTTTCCAATAAGCTTGCGGTGCGAAATGTACCCGTTCTGTCATGGAAAGAAGCAATCACAGCGAATGATATAATGGTGAAGCTCAATCACAATGAGTGGGTAAATTGGGTAACCACGGATATTGCTTTATCTGAAAAAGCCTATGCGCTTTATTCTAAAAGTTGTATGGAGCCACGCTTTCCAAAAAATTCACTTTTATTTGTGGAACCTGACCTGGATGTGCGAGATGGTGATTTTGTGATTGTTGCATTTAAGAATGCCGATGAAGTTGCGGTGAGAGAATTTGCAACAGATGGTCCCAAAAAGGCATTTAAACCGCTGATGGGCAATCCAGATGATGCCATCTTATTTAATCCAAAAGAGCATGAGATAGAGGGAGTGATTGTGCAGATTAAGTATGATTTGGCTAGAAAATAGAAAGGTAATTTTTCTCAAAGGAACGATATTATGAAAAAGAATGCAGTTGTATTATTTTCCGGTGGACTTGATTCCACCACCTGTGTGGCGATGGCCATGGCAGAAGGCTTTAATGTGTATGCTTTAACCATCAACTATGGGCAAAAGCACTGCTCTGAAATTGAGGCGGCCAGAAAAATAGCTAAAAAATTAGGCGTGACCAATCATTTGATTATCGATCTGCCTCTGAGTCTGATTGGTGGATCATCCTTGCATGATAAGTCAATGGCAATTCCTGATGCAGGCTCTACTACTGGGATTCCTTCGACCTATGTTCCCGCCAGAAATACGATTTTTTTATCGATAGCGCTCGGTTATGCTGAAGTGAATCAAGCAAGTGATATCTATATCGGTGTTAGCTCGGTTGACTACTCGGGTTATCCTGATTGTCGGCCAGAATACCTTGCCGCATTTGAGACCTTGGCAGCGTTGGCAACCAAAGAGGGCGTGAATGGCCGAAAGTTCAAGATTCATACCCCGCTCGTTGTGTTAAGTAAAGCTCAAACTTTGGAAGCAGGTATCAGACTAGGAGTTGATTATAGTATGACAGTATCCTGCTACAGAGCTGATTCAGAAGGGCGGGCTTGTGGTAACTGTGATAGCTGTGCGCTGCGGAAAAAAGGTTTTCAGGATGCTGGAATGAGTGATGTTACGCGGTATGCGAGTCAGCAGATGACTTCTGTTTGAACTGAATGATGGTTGCACCGTTTTTTTCTTTATCACTATAATACAAATCCATAGAAAATGGTGTGAATTTGGTGTTGAAGTCGTAAACGTCACTTTTTTCAGCCGTTTTCAGAAAATTAACGGCATAATATGTCAAAGGAATTGCAAGTACTTCATATCCTACTTTGATGATCGATAAAGATAATCCGAGCAAACACATCTCATAAAGTGTAGCTGTGTTGAAAAAAACAAAGGGAATAAACACGAAGCTATCTACAACGGAGCCTACAGCTGTTGATAAGATAACACGACTCCAGAGATGTCGGCCTTTCATTAAAATTTTCAGTTTTGAAAGGGCATATGAGTTTACGTATTCGCCTGATAGATAACTGATGCCAGATGCAACAATAATCAAAGGAACAAATCCTAATGTTGTTTGATAATCAGCCTGATGTGACCAAAAGCTTGCACCAGGAAGAGAAACAGTAAGCAGTGTGTAGAGCAGTACCAGAATATTACACAACAGTGATATCCAGATTAAAAAACGTGTCCATTTATATCCGTAAACCTCAGTCACAATGTTGGCAATAATATATAAAAAAGGAAATATTAACGCCCCACCCGGAAGATTAAAGAAAAAGATATGAATCGGTTTTTGAGCCGTTATATTGGCGACAATCAAACATGAAACAAAAAGCATGCCAATAGGCGTAATAAACGTATAACCCGCAAAAGGTATTTTTTCACTGAATGCCCGACCTCGTTTTGCGCCAGCTTCAGCAATGTAGGTAAGTATACTCAAAATTTATCCAAACTATCAATGATCACGACTAACATTATTAACAACCAACCTAAGCTGTGGTGGTTTTTTCGCCACACCAGATTTTTTAAGTGGTTTAGAATAACTCAATGTGCCTGACAAAAAGCCAATATAAAAACTTTGACGCGAAGTAAAAGTATTAAGTAGCTCACTATTTAAAGCAATATTTCTGGGGTCAAGCAAAACACTCGTTTCCGTATCGCGGTTAAAACAAAACAATTCTTTGTCTCTTGTTTCATACTCGATAACAACGCTATCATCGGCCTCAGTCAGCGGTATGATGCAGGTGAAATGATTAGTTGAGATGTTACCGTTTTTAACCTCGATTGCCAAGCGGATTCCTAAATAGCAGGCTTGTTCAGCGGGCAGGTGAGTAATAATCTCTCGATCATTTACAATCTCAATGAGTTTGGCCTTTTTAATTGTTCGAAGACAAGCCGTTTGTATAATAAAATAATCAGGTGTTTCATCGACTATTCTGTATGAGAAATCCTTTTTTAAACATACTGGCATATAACATCCAAATTTTTTTCAGTATAATCAAACCTAGTATACATGAGAGAAAATGTTTCATGTCATATTATGATTTTCTTAAGAACATGTCAAGAAATAAGCAATATTTGGGAATAAAAAAGGCCTTGACGCAAATATCAAAACGACATATGCTATGACATATGTTTTTCTTCAAAAGGTGGAGTAATATGCTTAATGAACGTCGAGCTCATTTGTTCCGTAATGGCCGTAATCAAGCTGTTCGTATTCCTAGAGAGTTTGAATTATCAGCAACTGAAGTCATTATTCATCGTGAGGGCTCTTGTTTGATCATAGAGCCTGTAGTAAAAAAAAATAATTTGGCAGCTCTTTTAGCCGGATGGGAACCTATGGAGGAGGAATTTCCCGACATTGAAGATTTACCGCCAGAGGATGTTGATCTATGACTCAGCAAACAATTCTATATCTGCTGGATACAAACATTTTGTCAGCATTAATAAAACAACCTCATAGCATACTAGCAAAACGAATATCTTCATTAGACTCAAGTGTTTTTTGTACAAGTATTATAGTAGCTTGCGAATTACGTTATGGCGCCAAGAAAAAGGCTTCTCCTGAGTTAATAAGAAAAATCGAAATATTACTTTCAAACATAATGGTATTACCCTTAAGCGATGATGTTGATAGGCATTATGCTGTCATTCGAGCAGATTTAGAAAAAAAGGGTCAAGTGATTAGCGCGAATGATATGCTAATTGCAGCTCATGCACTTGCGCTAGATGTGATTGTCATTACAAATAACGAAAAAGAGTTCCAACGTGTGCCTGCATTAAGAGTAGAAAACTGGTTGCAAGATATAAAGAGCTGATTTTGACCAAACTTCCCGAGCCTTAAAAAAGTTTTAAGAAAGTACTTGCAAAGGGAAAAATGATTGGCTATACTGCATCTCCTTTTGACGCACAAGCGGAAAGGGGGAGCGGTTAACGAAAGCTAAACGAAAGAAAAATAAGTTTAAAAAGTAGTTGACA
>JABEVJ010000019.1 GCA_013043985.1 Legionellales bacterium
GAGGCGAATAGCAAGCTATTTAACGAAAACAAGAACCAATTTTTACCGATTACACTCTTTTTGCAGCTAAAGAACCAATTGTCAACAGACCCTAATGATCAGGTGCTGTTTTAATGGATTGACGATGATCAAATTTTTCCATGGCCAACTGGACAAGACGATCAATCAACTCTGTGTAACCAATTCCGGTGGCTTCCCACATTTTGGGGTATTGGCTGATGTGCGTAAATCCAGGAATGGTATTAATTTCATTAAACAGAAGCGTACCATCTTTCTTAAGGAAAAAGTCAACTCGTGCCATCCCATCACAATCAAGCGTTTGAAATATTTTAATGGCCAGTGCCTGAACTTTTTTGCTCATTTCAGGGGGCAAATCCGCAACGGTCACGACCTCGGCACCGTTGGGATCGTTGTATTTGGCATCATAAGTGTAAAACTCAGCATGGGGAATAATTTCACCTGGCACGGAGGCAAGGGGTTCATCATTTCCTAAAATACCACACTCAATTTCACGCCCAATGATCGCTTCTTCAATAATGACTTTAAAATCATAACTCATTGCTTCATCAATCGCTTTACGCAAATCGGCCTTCTTGGTCACTTTCGAAATGCCAATTGATGAGCCCATATTAGCTGGCTTCACAAAGCAGGGCAGCCCTAAGGTTTTAATGATTTGATCTTCGTTCAATGTCGCAAGATCACGTTGCCGTAAGGTAATAAAGTTGGGAGTCGGGATCCCTGCATCACGAACAAGTCGTTTTGCCATATCTTTATCCATGCAAATCGCTGAACTCAACACATCTGAGCCCACAAATGGGAGGTTGGCTAATCTCATTAAACCCTGAATGGTGCCATCTTCGGCATAAGGACCATGTACAACAGGAAAAATGACATCGAGTGCCGTTACTTGTTCTTTTGTCATGAGTCCTGTCAACAAGGCATGATTTTGACCTGGAACAAGCGTTACCCAGTCATTTAAGTGGTTTGTTACCGTTAAATGGGTAGGTTGCTGATTTGGCAATGAGGGTAATGGTTCCTGAACATACCATTGACCTCGTTTATCTATTCCTATCATTGTAATATCATACTTTTTCTTATCAATGGCATTGATGACGTTCAGAGCTGATTGAAGCGAGATATTATGCTCAGCGGATTTGCCACCGAATAAAATACCAATGCGGATTTTTGTTAATATGGTCATAGTTACTGTCCTGTAGTACGATTTTCCAATGCTTTAATACGATCCTCAAGAGGAGGGTGACTAGCTAATAAAGCTAAAAAGCCACTTCGCTTATGTCCTGCAATTTTCATCGCTTCAAAACTAGGTGCCCGGTTGTCTGGTGGCGTGTCTTGCATTTGTTGCAGTCTCCGCAATGCCTGGATCATTTTTGAAGAGCCAAGCAGTTTGGCTGAGCCAGCATCCGCACGGTATTCGCGAAATCTTGAAAACCACATCACAATAATCGAGGCTAAAATACCAAAAACAATCTGAAAAGCTATTTCAACCAGAAAAAACACCATGTTGTTTAAGAAACCTGGTTGATTATTTTCGTCGCGGCTAAGTGCCTGACTGACAAAAAAAGCGGCAACTCGCGCAAAAAAGAGCACAAAGGTATTTAGGATGCCTTGAATGAGTGTTAATGTTACCATGTCTCCGTTGGCAACATGGGATATTTCATGGCCTAAAACAGCTTCAATCTCATCGCGTGACATCGCGCGGAGCAAACCAGTAGAGACCGCAACCAATGCATTGTTTCGATTCCAGCCTGTTGCAAAAGCATTGGGCTCAGGGCTGTCATAAATACCGACTTCAGGCATACGTATACCCACATTATTTGCTAGATTTTCGACTGTACTGATTACCCAGGCAGCATCTCCGCTGGCTTGTGAACGTTCAACTATCTGTACTCCCATGGTCATCTTCGCCATCATTTTCGAGAGAAACAAAGAAACAAAAGAGCCCAGGAAGCCAAATACAGCTGAATAAATCAACAGCGCAGTGTAGTTTAGTCCATGTTGCGAAAGCATAGGGCCTATGTTAAAGAGTCGCATAATAATTGAAAAAATCAATAACACAGCAATATTGGTTATTACAAACATGAGGACGCGCTTGGCCATAATTTTATTTCTCCACAAGAGGTCTATTCTTTGTCAGGTGCCGAAGGCTCTTTTACTGACGCGAGTGCCCGCAAAATACCTTTGAAGATTTTGAGGCTTCCGGCTACTACATTACCCGTCTGTAAATAAGTTTCTGCACCTTGTAAATCGCTAACCATGCCGCCAGCTTCTTTTATAAGCAAGGCACCCGCTGCGATATCCCATTCTGCGAGTCCAGTTTCCCAATGCCCATCAAGGCGGCCAGCGGCAACGTAAGCAAGGCTGAGTGCAGCAGAACCGCATTGACGCAGGCCAGATGTGTGGCCATAAATGCGGCTAAATCCATTCATGTAATCACGAAAGTGAGGCTTTTCAGGGGTCGGGATTGCTGTCCCTAATAAAGCGCCTTCAAAACTTGGACAATCAGCTACTCGAATGCGCTGATCATTTAATCGTGCTCCGGTTCCGCGACTGGCTGTGAATAGTTCATCACGAATTGGATCATAAATCAAGGCGTGTTCAAGTCGTCCTGCTTGCTTTACGGCAATTGAAATGCAAAAATGGGGAAACCCATGGATGAAATTTTTTGTGCCATCGAGCGGATCGATAACCCATAAATACTCACTGTCGTTGGAGTTTTCTTGATAGCCGCTCTCCTCTGCCAAAATGCCGTGTGAGGGATAGGCTTTCTGTATCGCTTCAATGATGATTTGCTCAGATTTTTTATCAATTTCGGTGACGAAATTGTATAGCCCTTTTTCAGTGACCTCAAGTGTTTTAATATCACGTTGGGCAGTCAGCATGAGGCTTGAGGCTTTACGCACAGCGGCGAAAGCGGTGTTTAGATAAGGATGCATAGCTTTATATTTTCTCAGTTTGTTAGTTATTAGGATTATATAGTTAAATCGTGAAATCACCAATTTATCTTGATTACATGGCAAGTACGCCCCTCGAGCCGCGTGTTGCTGCTGAGATGATCGCTTGTTTGCAAGGTGAGCTGTGCCTGGGTAATCCTGCCGCTTCGCATTGTTATGGAAAGCAGGCAAGTGACAAAATAGAAATAGCCAGAGCCCAGGTTGCAAAGCTTATCCATGCGGCACCGCGAGAGATTATTTTTACCTCAGGTGCAACCGAGGCAAATAATATTGCTATCAGAGGTGCTGCCTATGCTCGTGGGAAAGAGGGTCGACATATTATTACCAGTCAGATTGAGCATAAAGCTGTTTTGGATGTTTGCCAGTCGCTAGAAAAAGAAGGGTTTATATTGACTTATTTACCTGTTGATAGAGAAGGGCGGATTGATCTAGAGCTGTTTATTAAGAGCCTGAGACCGGATACAACACTGGTTTCCCTGATGCATGTGAATAATGAGATTGGTGTGATCAATGATATTCAGGCTATTGCTGGAATCACTCAACCGCGCAAGATATGGCTGCATGTTGATGCTGCTCAAAGTGCCGGAAAAATTCCGATTGACCTGAGTCAGACTCCTGTTGATTTGATGTCTTTTTCGGCGCATAAGGTCTATGGGCCAAAGGGGGTAGGTGCTTTATATGTCAGGCTGCGACCCCGTGTGCGGTTGACGCCAATATTGTGGGGGGGCGGGCAGGAACAAGGACTCCGACCCGGTACTCTAGCAACACATCAAATTGTGGGCATGGGTGAGGCATTTAATGTAGCTAATGAGTTGATGATGGAGGAAGGTAAGCGAATTGCCAGTTTACGGAAGAAATTTTGGAATGGTGTGAGTGATTTGCCTGATCTTAAGCTCAATGGAGACTCACATCAACGTGTAAACCATAACCTGAATATTTGTTTTGCAGGGTTGTCTCATAAAGAGATTACTGAAAAATTACAGGCTTTGGCGATATCTAAAGGTTCTGCTTGCAACACATTCAGCCCAGATCGATCGCATGTATTGAGGGCAATTGGTTTGAGTAGTGAGGAGATTGATTGTACGCGGCGTTTTTCAATAGGACGATTTACTACCGAGCAGGAAATCGATTTTGCTATACTGTGTATTAGAGAGATGTATCAATAAAAAAGAGGTTAATTAAAATGTCTATTACCAATATTGAAGCGCCACCTGTGACTTTCACAGATAATGCGATACAACACTTAAAAAAACAATTACTCAAACAAAAAGAGCCTTCATTCATTCGTCTTACAGTTAAAACGGCTGGCTGCTCAGGTTTAAAGTATCATCTGGATTTTGTTGATCATACGGAATCAACTGATACTGTCTATGATGCGGGTGCTAATCTGCCTATTTATATTGATAAAAAAGCACTTGCGTTTATTCAGGGTACAGTTGTTGACTATGTGAAACAAGGGTTAAATGCCCGTTTCCAATATACAAATCCACAAGAGAAGGGAAGCTGTGGGTGTGGTGAGAGTTTTTATGTTGAGTAAAGCTCAGTTTGTTGCAAAATGGCATCACTAATGCCATAATTGCATCAAATATGGCATTAGTGATGCCACTTTGCGGAGAACATTGAGTGGAAATATATCAAAGAGACTTCACACCACCCGAAAAAAGTTTTTTTCTTTTTGGCCCTCGAGGAACAGGCAAATCAACATTGATGCGAATGTTATTTGAGGATGGTTTGTGGTTGGATTTACTTAAACCGGATGTTTTTCGTAGCTACCTGGCCAAACCGGAACGATTATTTGATTTAGCGAGTGCAAACTCAAATCGCAGACCTATCATTATTGACGAAATTCAGAAAATTCCAGCCTTGCTTACAGTGGTTCATAGCCTGATTGAGACATTACCAGGTCAACAATTTATTTTAACGGGCTCAAGTGCACGCAAAATTAAACGCAGTGGTGCTGATTTACTGGCTGGACGGGCTCTGAATTGCTCATTACATCCTTTTTTGGCTCATGAGCTTGGAGCAGACTTTGATCTTTCCATAGCTTTGAAACAAGGAATGTTACCAATCATCCAGAGTGATAAGAGTCCTCAATTGTCCTTGCAGAGTTACGTTCAACTCTATCTGTTAGAGGAAATTCAAGCTGAAGGATTGGTGCGTAATTTGGATAGTTTTGCACGTTTTATGGAAGTCATTAGTTTTTCACATGCTTCATTGTTAAATGTTGCTAATATTGCAAGAGAGTGCGAGGTAAAACGCAAAACAGTCGAAAACTATATTCAGATCTTAGAGGATCTTTTACTCGCTTTTACCTTGCCTGTCTTTACTAAACGTGCACAACGCGAAATGGTAGCACATCCTAAATTTTATTTATTTGACGCGGGTGTTTACCATACAATCCGTCCAACAGGTCAACTTGATCGTCCAGAAGAGGTAGGTGGGACAGCATTAGAAGGTCTTGTTGCTCAACATTTACTTGCGTGGAATGCCTACAGTGCTCAACCTGCTACACTATCTTATTGGAGAACGCGCACAGGGCTTGAAGTTGATTTTATAGTTTATGGCACACAAGGTTTATATGCATTGGAAGTTAAACATCATCATCGAGTTGACAGGCATGATTTAAAAAGTTTACATGCCTTTAAAACCGATTATCCGATGGCACAATGTTTTATATTATATCAGGGCAAAGAGCAATTAATGATTGAAGGGGTATTATGTTTACCATGTGATGTTTTTTTAAAACAATTGCGGCCTGATAAACCGCTTTGGGAGTGAGGATTTACTCTCTTTTTATGTTGAGTAAAGCCAGTGCCTACTAAAACGTCAACGTTATTTTTGCCAATAATGGGATTAAAATTGGTACAAGATGAATTTTCTGCTGACAAAAACCTGCTTTTGGTAACAGAGCGTGGCATCAGCTTCGAAGCGGTAGTTGCGGCGCTTGATAATAGTCAGCTGCTGGATGTTCTTGTCCATCATAATTCAGAAAAGTATCCAAACCAAGAGATTTATGTGGTTAATATTGATGGATATGTGTATTTAGTGCCCTTTGTGAGAAAAGATGAGAGAGCAGTGTTTCTTAAAACTATTTTTCCAAGTCGCAAGCTTACAAAAAAATATCTAGGTAAGGTAGGTGTACTATGAAGACGAAACAAAAAATATATGATGCAAAACTTGACCCTGAAGAGCAAGAACTTTTGGAATCTGTTGAACGCGGTGAATGGAAAAGCGTAGATAATTTAGAGGAAGAGATGTCTTTTGCCAAAGAAGCGGCTGTCAATTTTCTCCGTAAAGATGAGCGCATAACCCTTCGTATTTCAAGTGGAGATTTGGCGCGTCTAAAACAAAAAGCCGCCTATAAAGGATTGCCATACCAAACGTTTATTGCAAGTATCTTAGGGTCTGTTGACAATTGGTTCTTTGGCTGCAAAAAGAGTGTAATCGGTAAAAATTGGTTCTTGTTTTCGTTAAATAGCTTGCTATTCGCCTCAA
>JABEVJ010000245.1 GCA_013043985.1 Legionellales bacterium
AAACCAGCAATAGTTATTCATATTGTGCAGTTTTAATCGTTTCATAGGGCGGAAAAGAGCAAGTCAAAAACCCCTAAATATGAAACGCTTCGGGTATATGCTTATTCAGGTAATAAGGATTTTCTTATATTATGAAAGTACTGATGTATGGATGGGAATTTCCGCCGAATATTAATGGCGGATTAGGGATTGCCTGTTATGGTATTGTACAGGCATTGTTACGTCAGAACTTGCAAATTGGCCTGGTATTACCGCGAGCAAAAAAAACAAACGGTTCGCTTGAAATTGTTGATCTTGCTAGTGAGCCTGAAAACCAAGCTGATAATTTAACACTGTATTATATTGATTCCATTATCAAACCCTATCTTAATGAGCAAACTTATTCCCAGGAATTAAAAGCAAATCCAATGGCAAACCAGTTCTATGGTAATGATTTAGCTGCTGAAGTCAGACGATATGCGGCTAAAGCAGGTCAACTAGCAAAAACAATTCCACATGATGTGATTCATGCACATGATTGGTTGACTATATTGGCTGGAATAGAAGCTAAAAAAATCAGTCAAAAACCCTTATTTTTTCACGTGCACGCCCTTGAAATCGATCGGAGCGGCGGGCAAATCAACCAGGCTATTTTTGATATTGAAAAGCAGGGGCTTTATGCTGCAGACAAAATATTTGCAGTAAGCAAACTCACACGTCAAAATATCATTAATCAATACCATATTGCACCTGAAAAAATTGAGGTCATTTATAATGGTCTTTCAGAATCCTATATACAGCGCCCTTATGAAGAAGAGGATAATAAACAAAATATTGTTTTATTTCTTGGTCGAATCACCTATCAAAAAGGGCCTTTTTATTTTTTAGATGTTGCTCATAAAATTTTATCCAAACGTCAAGATATTCAATTTGCGATGGCTGGTGATGGCGATTTATTACGAAGTGTCATTGAGTATGCAGCAAAATTACGTATTGGCTCTCATGTGCATTTCCTCGGTTTTTTAGATCGAAATCAAGTGAAGGATGCTTATGAGCACAGTAAAGTCTATGTTATGCCAAGTATCTCTGAGCCTTTTGGACTTTCATGCCTAGAAGCACTGGCGTTGAATGTTCCGGTAGTGATCTCAAAACAGTCTGGAGCAGCCGAGGTATTGCAACATGTATTTAAAGTAGATTTTTGGGACGTCGATCTGATGGCTGAAAAAATTATGGCATTAATTGATTTTCCGAAATTGAGAAAAGAGTTAGTACAGAACTCTCAACCTGAACTTACCGTTTTAAATTGGGATAATTCTGTAAAAGGAATTATTAAGTCTTATCAGAGTCAGATATCAAATTAAGGAACGTGAAAATGCCTTCAGTATGTTTATATTTTCAAGTTCATCAGCCACATCGGTTACGCAAATATAGTTTTTTTGATATTGGTCATGTACATGACTATTATGACGATATAAAAAATCGTGAAATTTTGCAAAAAATAGCGTTAAAATGCTATTTACCAACCAATACAATTTTATTGCAGTTAATTAAACAATTTGAAGGAAGGTTCAAAGTTGCCTTTTCACTTTCTGGAACGGTGATTGAACAGTTCAAACGTTTCAGTCCTGAAACCTTAAATTCATTTAAAGCCTTGGTAGATACTGGATGCGTGGAAATACTGAATGAAACGTATAACCATTCACTGAGTGCTGTTTTTTCAAAGCAAAGTTTTATTGATGAGATAAAATTGCATAGTGACTTAATTTATAACGAATTTGGCTATAAAGCGAGTACTTTCAGAAACACCGAATTGATTTATAATAATGATACAGCAGAGCTTGTTTCATCTCTTGGTTACAAAACCATGCTTGCTGAAGGCGCAGATAAAATTCTGGCATGGCGCAGTCCTAATTTTTTGTATCAAGCACATACTAAAAATCCGATGAATTTATTACTTAAAAATTATCGATTATCGGATGACATTGCATTTCGTTTTTCGAATAAAGAGTGGGCTGAATATCCGCTCACTGCCGATAAATTTTCAACCTGGGCTCATGCAGTAGATGGAGCAGGAGATATTATTAATTTATTTATGGACTATGAAACTTTTGGTGAGCATCAATGGAGCGATACAGGCATATTTCAATTTCTTGAACATTTACCTGCAAAAATATTAGCTCATCCACAATTTGATTTTTGTTTACCCTGCGAAGTGGCTTCCAAATATCCGCCACTGGCAACGTTAGATATTCCGAGTTTTTACTCATGGGCAGATACCGAACGGGATTTAACGGCATGGACTGGCAATGATATGCAGCAAGATGCATTTCAAACAATATATGAGCTCGAAAAATTGGTCAGAGCAGTTGACAACCGAGAGTTAGAAGCAACTTGGCGTGCTTTGTTAACCTCAGATCATTTTTACTACATGTGTACCAAGTGGTCTGCAGATGGAGATGTTCATAAATACTTTAATCATTATGATAATCCCTATGATGCTTACGTTAATTATCAAAATATCATCAAAGATTTCAGGTTATCATTAAATAATCACTTGGAAACGCAAAAAAAAGCAGTTATCGAGGAAACAGTGGAATAATATTAAAAGTTCTAAGGAAGGAAGAAAGTTCATGCACAAAAAAATCACTACGGCTGTTTTTCCAGTTGCCGGAATGGGCACACGTTTTTTGCCCGCAACAAAAGCCAATCCTAAAGAAATGTTACCTATTGTTGATAAACCATTAATTCAATATGCGGTTGAAGAAGCAATACAAGCTGGAATCACAAAATTGATTTTTGTTACGAACAGCAATAAACGAGCAATAGAAGATCACTTTGATTCAAACTATGAACTTGAGTTGATGCTGAGCTCAAAAGGAAAATATGATCTTCTAGCGACAGTGCGTGAAATATTGCCAAAAGGAATTAGCGCCGCATATATTCGCCAGCCCAATCCGTTAGGATTAGGACATGCGGTCTTGTGTGCTAGACCCGTGATAAACAATGAACCTTTTGCTGTATTATTAGCAGATGATTTAATTGATGGCGGCAGGTATGGCTGTTTAAGTCAGCTTTGTGACGCTTATCAACAAACAGCTCGAAGTGTAATTGCAATCGAACCTATCCCTCTGGAAGAAAGTTGTCATTATGGTATTGTCGCAGTAGAGCAAACAAATCAGGTATTAAGTAGCTTACGAGGTATAATTGAAAAACCTGCCATGCAAGATGCACCTTCTAATCTAGCGGTAATTGGACGATATATTTTGAATCCTGGAATTTTTGACTGTCTTGATGATCTTTCTGCCGGAGCAGGAGGAGAAATTCAGCTCACCGATGCGATAGCAAGACTATTAATTAAGGAAGAAGTATACGCTCTGCAATTTATTGGAAAACGATATGATTGTGGGAGTAAACTGGGTTTTCTCCAAGCTTCGATAGCATTTGCCTTAAAACATCATGAAATAGGGAAAGATTTTAGCAATTATCTACGTCAATTATCTAAATCGGTAGCGAAGGAAGAAAAATTATTTGCAGATGCGTGAAAACACTTTTTGGATGAAAATTAGGAAAATAGCATGAATATTGATTTACAAACACTGAAACTGACCACGCCTGAACCTGGTATGTTGCAAATTACGCTGCATAGGCCCGATAAACTTAACGCGTTAAACTCAGATTTACTGACTGAATTAGAGCAGGTTTTATCTGAAGCAAAAACCAATCCAGATGTTAAAGGCCTGATTATCACAGGTGAAGGCAAAGCATTTTGTGCCGGAGCTGATATCAATCGCTTGGCTGAGCTCAATGCAGTGCAGGGGTTGTCTTTTGCAGCACATGGACAAGAGGTTTTTCGTCTTTTGGAAACACTCGGTAAACCGTCGATAGCTGCAATAAATGGTCATGCCTTAGGCGGAGGATGCGAGCTGGCTATGTCGGCAACGTTGCGTATTGCTGCGGATACGGCAAAATTTGGCCAACCTGAAGTGCGCCTTGGTGTTATTCCCGGTTATGGTGGTACACAGCGCTTGGCTCGCTTGGTGGGTAAAGGTAGGGCCATGGACTTATGTTTAACAGGCCGGTTTATTGATGCACAGATGGCTCTTTCATGGGGTTTAATTACAGGAGTCACTCAACTGGAGCATCTCTTGCCAGAGGCTATTAAGTCCTTAAAAACAATCCAAAATATGGCACCGCGCGCCATTCAAAGCGTCATGCAGGTTATTGACTCTGGCTATGACTTAACGCTCACGGATGGACTCCACTTGGAAGCTGTCCATTTTGCATTGATGTGCGCTACTCGTGATAAGCAGGAAGGTGTTTCTGCCTTTTTAGCCAAGCGTGAACCAGTTTTTAGTGGGGAATAGGTATATAGTCGCTGTTGCGTAATTGGAAATAACAACAAACAGGCGAAAATGCTCGTCATTGCGAGGAGTTTACGACGAAGCAATCCAGAATGCTCATAAGCGTCAAGTCATTGATTTTACGCTCTTTCTACTGGATTGC
>JABEVJ010000246.1 GCA_013043985.1 Legionellales bacterium
CAATAGTTACTCATATTGTGAAGTTTTTATAATATTACTCTGGCGTAAAAGAACAAGTCAGAAATTAGCATTTTGAAGTATCTTGGGTATATACCCAACTTTTACCGCTTCTTCACCAAAGAGTGTTTTTAACTGATTTAAACACTCATCAGTTGGCTCCACCCGCCCCATTTTACTTAAATTAATGCGGCAAGAGGCCATCTCAGATTGATAATGCACCATAATGGGTAAATAATCAGCGGCGTGAGTTTTTATAATAAGCTGTAATTGCTGCAAGCGCTCATGATTAATTAACTCAGGGGTTAGCAATACAATAATTTCTTTTGCATGACGTTCGCGTGCTTCCTCGATCGTTATAATATTCCGTGCACTCATCCGTAAATTATCGTTAAAATCATCAATGCTTACATCACCTTCAACAATTAACAATTGATTACTGTTTAAACTCTCATGGCAAAGTTGCAATACGTCCGAAAAAACGGCTAGTTCAATGCGTCCGGCTCCGTCATCCAGGCTGACAAATGCCATTCTGTCTCCGCGTTTGGTCATGAGAGTACGGCTTGCTACCACAAAACCAGCTACCTTGGCATTTTTACCAGCGATGATGTGTTGGCTCGCATGGGCAGAACCTGTGATTGCAATAATTTCATCACGATAACATTCGATAGGATGGCCTGAAAAGTACATCCCTAAAGTTTCTTTTTCCCATCGCAGACGCTGGGTATGAGACCAGGGAGAGGCGGTTAAATAGGGCGGTGAATCATTATTTTGTTCTGTGTTGTTAAATCCAAATAAATCTGCCTGACCAATGGATTGATTGCGCAATGCTGATTCGGCTAATTGCACAGCTTTTCCAATTGAAGCAAATAAAACAGAACGCTCCATCTGAAAACAGTCCATAGCACCACTACCAATAAGTGCCTCAAAAACCCGTTTGTTTGCTTTCTTTAAATCAACCCGACGGCAAAAATCAAATAAATCCTTATAAACCCCATTTTTTTCGCGCTCATTTACTAAATTGTTAACCATGGCCTCACCAACACCCTTGATAGCGCCGAGACCATAAACAATTCGACCTTCATTGGTTGCGCTAAATGGGTAAGCGCTTTCATTAATATCGGGAGGCGACAATACCAATTTCATATTTTTGCATTCATCGACGAATGTCACGACTTTGTCGGTATTGTCCATATCGGATGACAACACAGCGGCCATAAATTCAGAAGGATAATGAGCTTTCAGCCACGCAGTTTGATAGGCGACCAGAGCATAAGCAGCTGAGTGTGATTTATTAAAACCATACCCAGCAAATTTTTCCATCAAATCAAAAATATCGCTGGCAAGCTGGCTATCAACACCTCGCGCAACTGAGCCACTCACAAAAATTTCACGTTGCTGAGCCATTTCTTCCGCTTTCTTTTTGCCCATGGCACGCCGTAACAGATCAGCCGCTCCCAAAGTATAACCAGCAAGTACTTGCGCAATTTGCATGACCTGTTCTTGGTAAAGGATGACACCGTAAGTGGGGCGCAGTATGGGCTCAATATCAGGATGGGGAGAAATCACTTGCGCACGGCCATGTTTTCGATCGATAAAATCATCAACCATACCAGATTGTAGAGGTCCAGGACGAAAGAGGGCGACCAGTGCAATCACTTCTTCAAAACAATCTGGCTGTAAGCGTTTGATTAAATCTTTCATGCCGCGTGATTCAAGCTGGAATACTGCTGTGGTGGCACAGTTTTTCATGAGCGTATAGCTGTCAGCATCATCAATTGGTATGAGATTAATATCAATAGACCTTTCTCGAAACTCTACTGCTGAGGTCAAAAGCTGCGTTGCTTCGGTGCTCGAATCCTCACATACGGGCGTGTATGCTCCGGTTCTGCGCTCCGGTGCGCCTTGCTTTTGACACTCAGCAGCGAGTTTCGAAAGAGGTCTAATCGGCTCACAGCTCTCACTTTGCAAACGCTTATTAATTGCCAGCACTGCCCAATTAATAATGGTGAGTGTGCGTAAACCTAAAAAGTCAAACTTGACCAAACCCACTGACTCGATATCATCTTTATCAAATTGAGTCACATAATGGTCACTATCAGGTTCACAAAACAAGGGGGCAAAATCAGTGAGTGTGGTGGGAGCAATTACCACTCCGCCCGCGTGTTTACCTGCATTGCGTGTGATGCCCTCTAGTTTGAGTGCCAAATCCAATAAGGTTGAAACATCTTCTTCTTGCTCATAGCGTTCGCGAAGGGTGGCTTCCGTGGCAATGGCTTTTTCCAGAGTGATGCCAAGTTCCAGGGGAATCAGTTTAGCAATTTTATCAACAAAACCGTAAGGGTGTCCGAGTACACGCCCCACATCCCTCACCACGGCTTTTGCTGCCATGGTACCGTAGGTAATAATTTGTGAAACGCAATGACGACCATATTTTTGGGCAACATAATCAATGACGCGATCACGTCCATCCATGCAAAAATCAATATCGAAATCAGGCATGGAAACACGTTCAGGATTGAGGAAACGTTCAAAGAGTAAATCATACTCCAAGGGGTCGAGATCGGTAATGCCCAGCGCATAAGCCACGAGCGAGCCAGCACCCGAGCCGCGGCCGGGACCCACGGGAATACCATTGTTTTTCGCCCATTGAATAAAATCAGCAACAATTAAGAAATAGCCCGCAAACCCCATTTTATTAATGACATCAAGTTCTATTTTTAATCGGTCATCATACGGTTGGCGTTTTGCAGGGTAATCGGGATCAGTTGTTTTAAGTAAAATCAACAAACGCTTTTCCAACCCAGCCTCGGAAACTTCAGCAAAATAACGCTCAGTGGTGTAGCCATCAGGCAGAGGGAAGTCAGGCAAACAAGGTTTACCTAACGTTAAGGTGACGGTACAACGTTTTGCGATTTGAATGGTGTTTTCAAGTGCTGCAGGGAGGTCGGCAAATAACTGCTGCATTTCCTGTGGAGTGCGCAAAAATTGTTGCGGGCTATAAAGTTTAGGACGTTTGGGATCAGCAAGAGTGAAACCATTATGAATGGCCACTCGAGCTTCGTGCGCCTCAAAATCACTTTGCTCTAAAAAGCGGACATCGTTGGTTGCGACAATGGGCGTATTGGTTGCTTGTGCGAGTGGCAATACCTCGGCAATATACTCGTCCTCAGGCAAACGTCCCGTGCGTTGTAATTCGATATAAAAACGATTAGGAAAAAGGGTGAGCCAATCATCAAGCAGTTGTGCTGCTTGCTCTGGTCGATTTTTTAATAAAGCTTCCCCAATATCGCCATGTGCTGCGCCAGATAAAGCAATTAAACCTTCATGACAGTTTTCTATCCACTCACGCTTGACTTGCGCCATACCGTGTTGCTGTCCTTCTGTATAGGCGCGTGAAATGAGCAGCGTCAGATTGCGATAACCTTCATTATTTTGACAGAGTAATAAAAGATTGAAGGGAGTGGCTGGATTTTCAGGGTTTTCGAGCCAGATATCGGCTCCGATAAGGGGTTTTACACCCGCTGATTCAGCAGCAGTATAAAACTTCACCGTAGCAAACATGGCAGCTTGATCGGTGAGGGCAACCGCCGGCATGTCGGCTTCGACAACGTGACTGATCAATTCATCAATACGTACTAACCCATCAATTAGGGAGTATTCGGAGTGCAGGCGAAGATGAATGAAGGGGATAGTCATGAGCTATAGGGTGTCTTTTCGAATTTTGATGGCGAATTATAACAAAAGAGAAGAGAGAATGCGAGGAGAGTCACATAAAAACAAAACCGAAATTCACGTGATTCAGACGATAGAAAACAGGTTTTTAAATGCGTTTACAATAACTGAGATAAAAATGTTATGGCTGGAACAACTAGCGGCTCGGTATGCTCAAAACAATCTGCATCCACATACTCCATATCAAGTACTACTTGAAAAGCATGGTTTGTTTGTAATTTTTCATGAAATCGGATCAGCGCTGGACTTAGATGACGGTCATTTTTTTTAACTTCAACCAAAAACCAGGGGGTATTATTTTTAGTGACTAAAAAGTCAACTTCACGTTGTTCTTTATCACGTATAAAATACAAACCAAACTCACCGAAGCCCATATCTGTCCACAAGTGGACAGCTTTAAGCAAATGACTTGCAATGAAATTTTCTGCACGTTGACCAGGGTCTGCTACTACTGACCAATCCCACATATATATTTTGGGTTCTTTTAGTAAAGATCGGCTGATATTTTGCGTCCATGGCTGAATTCTAAAACAAAAATAAACTTCTTCCAGGATGTTTATCCAGCGTCTTATGGTATCACTTGAAACTCGGGTTTTCATAGCCAGGTTATTGTAAGTGATAAGTTGGCCAGCTTGATTTTCTAATATTGTACCTAATAATTCCAGTTGTTTTATTTCTTGAATCCGTGTTAAATCTCGAATATCTTCCCGAAATAATTGTTGTTTTCGTAATTGTTGCCAACGATTGTAGAAGCGTTGATTTTGTTTAATCATTGGCTCAGGAAAGCCCCCAAATTGCCACAATGCATCAAATTGATTCTGATCCAGTTTTACTGGGGATGAAATCAAGTCTTCACTTGGTATAGTTCGTATACATTCTGCGACAGAGAAAGGGTGAATACGATACATAAAATAGCGCCCCATGAGACTATCGCCTCCGCGCTGATAAATATTAAGTTGTGCGCTGCCAGTGATCAGAATTTGACAATGACTTTTATAGGTATCATAAAAGCCTTTGATAAAGGTTTTCCAATGAGAATATTTATGGATTTCATCAAATACAATGCGCGGTATTTCAGTCCGTAATTGATCAAAGTGCAGCGTATTTGCAATTGCAGCTGGACCTTGTAATAAGAGAGTGCGATCATCTTGATTGTCCCAATTGAAATAATGAGAGTTATTTGCCAGTTCAGACAGCCATATTTGAGCAATAGTCGTCTTGCCCGATTGACGAGGGCCTGCTAATAAAAGCATTTGAACAGCTTCGTTAAAATGCTGATTAATTAAAAAATTATATATACGTTTCATATGACTATTATAAGATGTATCGTATAATAGTCAAGACTAAAACGCGACACATCGTATTTTAGTCGGGATTTACCAGCCTTCTGTTCTTATCGCATTTAACCACACAACAGCAAAATTCCCCATAGCTTTTCTTAAACAAATCGTGTAAGATGTCGGCCTTCCCATCACTGGTCGCAAGTGGTGGCTTTACTTAAAATTTTGGAGTTACTATTATGTCAGAACAATTTGAGCTGGTCGCAGAAGTGCGCAGCGATGTGGGGAAAGGTGCGAGCCGCCGCCTGCGTCGTCTTGAAGATAAAGTACCAGCAATCATTTATGGTGGCGGACAAGAGCCGCAAAATATCGTTTTGGAACATCGAACAGTCAGCAAAGCATTAAAAAATACCGCGATATATTCGCATATTTTGCATGTTGTGGTTGATGGCAAAAAACATAAAGTCGTCTTGAAAGCTTTGCAGCGTCATCCGTTCAAACCAGTTATCATGCACATGGATTTTCTTAGAGTGACTGGCAACGAAAAATTGCATATGAATGTTCCTTTACATTTTGCTAATGAAGCGACCTCACCTGGTGTGATGGACGGGGGCATCGTTTCACACAATATGCATCATGTTGAAATTATCTGTAAGCCAGCTGATTTGCCGGAATTCATCGAGGTGGATCTGGGAACGCTTGAAATGCATGGTGTATTGCACTTGTCTCAGCTTACCTTGCCTAAAGGCGTAGAGTTGGTTGCCCATCAGCACGGAGATGATCCTGCAGTTGCATCTATTCATATGCCACGTGTGTCTAAAGCAGATATTGAAGCTGAAACACCAGTTGTTGAGGTACTGGCTGAAGGTGAGGCTGCCCCCGTTGCAGAATCAACCCCGCCTGTGGCTGAGTAGAGGTATATAGTCTGAGGTATCGACACATAATTTGTAGCTGTCACGTAATGTGGAAATGATAGTAAATATGGAAAAACGCTCGTCATTGCGAGGAGTTTA
>JABEVJ010000247.1 GCA_013043985.1 Legionellales bacterium
AACCAGCAATAGTTATTCATATTGTGCAGTTTTAATCGTTTCTTCTGGCGTAAAATAGCAAGTTAGAAAACCGAAAACTCATGTGTGTTGAGTATATTCACCCCCTCAGTGGGATCGAGCTCGTTTAAACTTTGAATATAACTGGCAAAGGGAATATCAACAACTTGTTTTTTATCCATCGATGCTTCCCGAAACATTAAACCCTGAGAAGTACGAATAGCAAATCCCAAGTGTGATACATTTAAATGAGTACCAATATATCGCGTTAAATCCCAATTTGGTCTGACAATCTCAACCACTGCACCAGAAGGTATTTGTTTAAAGAGTGTCATATCTGGTTGGCCAGATGAGGTTAAAAAAGCGCTCATGGGAATATACGGTGTTGAAATTTTTACTGCACTCACCTCACTTGATTGATCTCGTAACGCACTGAGTAATTGTTTAGCTTGCTTATCACCAGGATAAAAAAAGACGCGTATCCGCTCAGGCGACATCATGCGATACCAATTGGGTTTATTAATGATGGTGTCAGCATAACGCACAGGTGAGATATTATTAGCTGTTTTTAGCTGCGTAGTAATATCTTGGACATATCCCATTTGGGTATTACTTTCATTCCAATCGCCTGTCACAAAGTGATGCCGCGTTAAAAACATGACCTCACCATTTGCATAACTCAATTGTTTTAATGTCTTTTGAAATTCAGTCAGATTATTTGAATATGCCAAGGCCATCACCGTATTAACATAGGTCATACAATCAAAAACATCGGTTCGGTAAAGTGGATTTTTATCAAAATAAGCATCCGGCCCTTCTCCTGTGGGAAACATCAAGTAAGATTTTCCAAGAAAATAAGCACTATCAAAGTTTATGCGCGTGACAAGGTTCTGACTATGGCTTGCAGGATTCTGGTATATTTGATTAATAACCGAATCATATTTTTTCATATTATATTCTGGAATAATCTGAATAGGAACAGCAAATGCCCAGGCTGAATTAATAGATAGAAGACAAACAAGCAAAGAGAGAAATAAGGTAATTAGTTTCTGCATCGTGATTCAACTTTTATTAACACTTCCTCATAAAATACCTCTGGCAATATCGCCTCAATTTCAACATACCAACCATCATGTAACAATCCGAGGCATTTAACCGCATCTTTTTCCGTCATTAGAACAGGTAAATTTTGTTCATTTAAAAAGCTGAAGTCATCTATAGTAAATGGATGATGATCAGGAAACGAATGAGGAACAATATCCAACTCATGGCTCCTTAAAAAAACAAAAAATTGCTCTGGGTTGCCTATGCCTGCAATCGCATGAACTTTTTTATGCTTAAACTGAGCTATTTGAATTGACTGGGAGGAATCCGATAATAGCGTAAGTTGTTTAATCTTGAACAACATACTGAAAATATTTTTTTGCGGTATACTCTTCACGCTTGAATTTTTGACGTTGTTGGAAGCTTGCTCCTCTTCGGTCATGTATTTCGTATACACTCCCTCAAGTCTCTCGCTTCCGCCTAGCCAAAAATCCAATCGTTTTGAGTATAACCTGGTGCACCACCTTGAATCACCATTGCAGACCACCATGTCTACTTTTTTAAGTCGCGAAACTGGCTCGCGCAACATCCCTGCTGGCAACAAAAAACCATTTCCAAATTGTCTTTTACTATCTACAACGACAATTTCAAGATCACGCTGCAAGGCATAATGTTGTAAACCATCGTCAGAAATAATGATATCGCATTGGTTTGATGCTTCTAGAAATTTAACTGCACGTGGGCGATTCGGATCAACAACCACAGGGCATTTTGTTTGTCTGGCAATCAATAAAGGTTCATCACCACAAAGATCAGCTTGAGTATCTGATGTCACGCAAAGGGGGTAATTTTTGCCTTTACTTTTATAACCTCTGGTAATAACAGCTGGTCGAAAACCTCTTTTTTGTAATTCTGTTACCAAAGCAATTACCAGGGGCGTTTTGCCCGTTCCACCAACATTTAGGTTACCTACAATAATAATCGGTAAACGGCTTTTGTATGCGCTAAAAACGCCAACTCGATAAAAGGCATATCGAATATAGACAACGAGTCCAAAGAGTAAGGAAGCAGGCCATAAAAACCAACTTATCGCATTTCGTTTTAGCCACCAGGAAGGCAATCTCAAATCACTTCCGCCAGAGTTTCAGGAGTGTTTTTTATTGGCTGCTCTTCAAAATGCATAGTGTACAAGCGATAATAATGATCTCGTTTCGCCAGCAGCTCTTGATGAGTTCCTTGTTCAATTATTCGACCTTGATCCATGACAAGGATACAATCTGCATTTTCAATAGTCGATAATCGATGCGCAATAACCAATGTTGTGCGATTTTTCATGACCTCATTCAGCGCTGCTTGGATATAACGCTCGGATTCGGTATCCAGCGCCGAGGTGGCTTCATCAAGAATTAAAATAGGTGCATTTTTTAAAATAGCTCTTGCGATAGCCAAGCGTTGACGCTGCCCACCGGACAACAATACCCCATTTTCACCTACCCTGGTATGTATTCCATTCGGCAGTTTTTCAATAAATTCCATTGCATGTGCGGCTTGTGCCGCTGCAATAATATCAGCATCAGTGAGCTCTTGTTCATGTGCTCCATAAGTAATATTAGCCGCTATGGTATCATTAAACAGAATGACATGTTGACTCACCAAGGCAAATTGACGTCGCAAATCGGCAAGGGTAATATCGAAGGCATCAACACCATCAATCAATAATTGTCCCTCTTCTATGTCGTAGAATCGTGGCAATAAACTGACTAACGTTGACTTTCCACTGCCTGATCGTCCTACAAGCGCATAACATTTACCCGCTGGCACATTGAAACTAATATCATGCAAAATCTCATGTGGTGATTGGGAATAACGAAAAGTAACATGCTTATATTCAATGTGACCCGTGGCACGATCAAGTTCAATTTTTCCATTATCCTTTTCAACTGGCTCATCAATCAGCATAAAAATACTTTCCGCACCAGCCAATCCCCGTTGAATAATGGAGTTGACTGAGGTCAGGTTGCGCATGGGTTTAAGTAAGGCCATCATGGAAGCAACCACTGCCGTAAATCCACCCGCGCTCATATGACTGACACCAATATGATTGGTCGCCATAAAAATCATCATGGCAAGTGCCGAAACACCAATAAGCTGAACACTGGAATCACTGATCGCACCGACAATAACCAGTTTTAATTCCCAGCCAATTTGTCCTTCAGTTGCTTTATTGAATTTTTTAGCTTCATACTCTCGACCACCAAATGTACGAACCACTTTATATCCTTCAAGCGCTTCTTCAGTCACATGAGTAATACTACCCATTGCATCTTGCGCATTCTTACTCATGTGGCGCATTCGCAAGCTGCTCAGCTTAACCAGCAAGGCAATGATAGGGATAATGCTTAAAAAGACCAGTGACAATTGCCAGCTAATCGTAAACATGACAATGAATAGACCAATCACCAACGCACCGGATTGCACGATAGTAATTACTGCATTGGTGGTGGAAGAGGAAATTTGAGCGGCGTTATAGACTAATATCGAAAGTAATTCACCCGAAGAGTGGTGATCATAAAAGGAACAGGGTAATCGCAAAAAATGATCAAATATATTACGTCTTAAACCCATGACAACGCTGCGAGCAACTAAGCTCATGCAATAACTGCCAATCATATTCATCATGGCTCGCACGACAAACAATCCAACAATAATTAAAGGAATCCACTTAAGAAAAACGGGATCGGGCTTGATAAAACCTTTATTCAAGATAGGTTTGAGTAAATAGGCAAAAACTGAGTCAATGCCGGAAAAAACAATATTGGCAAAAACGGCAATCAGAAAAACACCTAAAAAGGGCTTAACATATTTAATTAATCGTTTATAAACAGACCAGCCACTCCCTTGTGGCTTGGAAGGTCCTGTTTTTCGGGTAACAACCGCAAGTTTTGCCATAAAATAAATCCTGATTCCATTAGGGTCTGTTGACAATTGGTTCTTTGGCTGCAAAAAGAGTGTAATCGGTAAAAATTTGTTCTTGTTTTCGTTAAATAGCTTGCTATTCGCCTCAAACA
>JABEVJ010000248.1 GCA_013043985.1 Legionellales bacterium
ATTGAATTGTCAATAGTATTCATTATATAAAAATATTGGAATTTATATTTTATTGGTCAGTAAAATATTTATATTAATTAAATTGCCCAAAATTCATTATCTTCTATTTTATGAAAGTCATAACAATGACAATAGCTTTGTTATAATATGTTAATAATGAGTTCAATTTAAATCATTCACCTATGCATTAAATAATTTATTAATAAAATTGAAATAAGCTGATTAATCTATTTGAGTTTAAATCCATAGAATTATTCAAATGTTTTCAATTTATTTGGTTTTTATCAAATTCACATCATATTTTAAATAATCTTCTCATTTTTTTCAGACTTTGCTTCAAAGACTTATATTTTTTAACTTGTTTTTCTTGCTAAATGCCGAAACATTCATGCGCATTTTTGCAATAACTTGGTGCGTCAAAAATGTTGGGGTTTATTGGTTTTTCATCATAAGAGCTCACGATATAATTGTACTCTTAGGTAGCATAAGCCTATCTTTTATATATCTGGAGTTAATCCATTGTAGTCCATAATTCTAAATATTTTTTAATATTACTTGGATATACTTTGCCAGGAATAGTCCAATAGTAAAAGCTATCTCCATTGATGTATTGGACACCACTATACTGATACTATTAAAACAAATTTTATTATTATTCTCCAAAGACGTTGCAGCAGAATTTTTTTTATGGAAAGTAAATAACAAATATTTATTGATTTTCCAAAAATGTGCATGGGGTTGAAGGTCCCCCTAGTTACGAGCATATATCAGCGCCTGATGAATTGGCAAAATCCTGTCTTTGTCCAATATTTTCATCATACCACCAGGTTCCTGCAGTGGTAGCACCCATATTATCCTCTGAGTATATATATGATTAAGAGAATGCTGAGGGAAACGGTCGTTTGACTGGATCACCAGAAATATCTTATTTTTGGCCGATCTAAATAAGTTTTTCGTATTGAGTGAGTGAGTGAAAAAAGCCCAATACAAACAAGAAGGAATAGAAGAGCAAATAGATTTTCCATATAAATATTATATCACTCATTGAACTCTCAAACCCGACATATAATAAAATGTTAAATCTTCAAAATCTATAAACAGGTTAAAGCATGCTCTCTCATAGCATAGAGATTAATTGTGCAAACAAATAATGACTTTCTATTTTTTGATATCAAGCAAATACTATTTTATCATAATATAATAATAATCAAATAATTCCAGATCATTCTCGTATAATAATTATTAATTCGAGAATATACCAGAAAAATAGACTACTATAAATATTCCAACCAGCCGCTACCTTATAATTAAAATAAAAGAGAACATGAACAACCAAAAACACTCTTCTAAAGCTATCGGAATCGACCTCGGAACTACCTACTCCTGTGTTGGATGCTGGCAGAATGATAAGGTGTAGATCATTGCTAATGATCAGGGTAACAGAACCACACCCTCATATGTTGCCTTTACATAAACTTAAAGATTAGTTGGAGATGCTGCCTTGAATCAGACTGCCAAAAATCCCCATAATACCGTCTTCGATGCTAAGAGATTGATCGGAAGAAAATTCCATGACTCAGTCGTTCAATCAGATATGAAACACTGGCCCTTCAAAGTTTAGGGTGGACAAGATGATAAGCCAAACATTGTCGTTAAGTTCAAAGGTGAGACCAAAAAATTCCATCCTTAAGAGATTTCCGCTATGGTCCTAACCAAGATGAAAGAAACTGCTTAAACTTATTTGGGCGAAAAGATCAAAAATGCAGTTATTACAGTGCCTGCCTACTTTAACGATAATCAAAGACAAGCTACTAAAGATGCTGGTTCAATTGCTGGACTTAATGTGTTGAGAATCATTAATGAGCCAACTGCCGCTGCTATTGCTTATGGACTTGATAAAATGGGAAGCGGTTAAAAAAATGTGTTGATTTTTGATTTGGGAGGAGGAACTTTCGATGTTTCCTTATTAACAATTGATTCTGGTGTTTTTTAGGTTAAAGCTACTGCAGGTGATACTCATTTGGGAGGTGAAGATTTTGATAATAACCTTGTTGAGTATTGCGCTACTGAATTTTTAAAGAAAAAGAAAATCAACATCAAGGATAATCAAAGAGCCTTGAGACGATTAAGAACTCAATGTGAAAAGGCTAAAAGAATTTTATCATCATCTGCTCAAACTACTATTTAAGTAGACTCTTTGGCAGAATCTTAAGACTTCACATGCACACTCACAAGAGCTAAATTCTAGTAACTTTGCATGAACCAATTCAAATCAACCATTCCACCAATTTAGAAAGTTTTAAAAGATGCAGGAATGTCAAAAAGTCAAATACAATAAGTTGTGTTGGTTGGTGGATCAACAAGAATCCCTAAAGTTATTGAATTATTGAAGGAATTCTTCAATGGAAAAGAGCCAAACCGATCAATTAACCCTGATGAAGCCGTTGCTTATGGTGCAGCTATTCAAGCTGCCATTCTTACTGGATAAGGTGACTAGAAGGTTGGCGCTTGTGTTTTATTGGATGTGGCTTCATTGTCACTTGGTATCTAGACAGCAGGAGGAATTATGACAACCTTAATCCCAAGAAACACGACCATTCCTACCAAAAAATCACAAATTTTCACTACCTATGCCGATAATCAGCCTGGTGTTGCCATTCAAGTCTTTTAAGGTGAGAGACAAATGACTAAAGACA
>JABEVJ010000249.1 GCA_013043985.1 Legionellales bacterium
CAATAGTTATTCATATTGTGCAGTTTTAATCGTTTCATAGGGCGGAAAAGAGCAAGTCAAAAACCCTAAATATGAAACGCTTCGGGTATATACCCAAACAACTTCATAATCCTAGCATTTTGAAGTTGTTTGGGTATATACCTACCGCGATAAAGATTTTTTGATTTATACCACAGCGCGTATATTGTACCAAATTTATTCTTTTAAAGCCAAACTTTAACTCAGTGATAGAGTTTCTTTGCTGGAAGAGCCGTCAGCACCCGTATTAGCTAAGCTCACATCAATGCCCACCCCTGTAGCAACAAAAAATTCCCAACATAAAGATTCAAACACTGTAATAAAAACAAAGCAGGAATCGCTGAGAGATCAATGCCTGCTATAGGAGGAATCATACGTTGAAAAGGTTTCAAAATTGGTAAAGTCAGCCGATATAAAATTTCCAGTAAGGGATGACCACTTTGAGTATGAAGCCAGCTCATCAATGCTTGGATCAAAATGGCGAAAAAAAACAGATTCGCGACATGATTAATAAGGTCGCCAGCTATCCAAATCACCGCGCCAGTGAAATGTGGCAGATGCCCGAAACCCGCTTTCGGGAAAATAACGGTTATTTCAAGAGCTTCCATCAACAACACCGCAACGAGAGTTGAGAAGCTGATATTTTGCCAGCTTGGTATTATTTTTTGTAATGGAAATACAATGGGCGAAGCCAGTTTGACGACAACCTGGCTGATAGGATTATAAAAATCAACTCGTACAAGCTGAAAAAAAAAGCGCAATAATAACAGCATTATATAAGCACTATATAAACTTTGCAGTAAAACAAGAGTGGTTTCTTTCCACATAATGAGTCAATCTCTCCTATATAGTCGCTGTCGCGTAATATGGCTTAAATATGCACTAAGGTAAAATTAGTAACAAATATCGAAAAGTGCTCGTCATTGCGAGGAAGCGCCGCGACGAAACAATCCAGTAGAAAGAGCGTAAAATCAAGGACTTGACACTTATAAACACTCTGGATTGCTTCGTCGCTGCGCTTCCTCGCAATGACGCCTTCGTTGTCCTATATTTGTCGCTATTCTACATTACGCGACAACAACTATACTCATGCCTTAGATAAAGCCTCTGCCCTCGCATAAGCCGCTTTTGCAGCATCAACAATTGTATCGGTTATTCTACCATACTCCATCACCTTCATCGCGGCTTCCGTTGTGCCATTAGGCGGTGAGATTTTTTCGCGCAGCTCTGAAAAAGTCTGCTCGCTGGTTAAAGCTAATTTAGCCGCGCCCAACGCGGTCTGTACCGTTAGCAGATGCGCCACATCTTTCGATAAGCCCTGAGATAATGCAGCCTCTTCCAGCGCCTCCATAAAATACAGAAAGTAAGCTGGCCCGCTGCCTGAAATAGCGGTAATCACATTTAAGTCTCGTTCGTGTAACACCCACTGTACTGTTCCTACTGAGCGGAAAAGAGACTCAGTAAACTCTTTTTCTGGTTCATTCACATGCAAGTTCGCGTAAAGGCCTGTGACACCAGCTCCAACCGCAACTGGCGTATTTGGCATTGCTCTAACAATCGGATGTTGATACCCCAATGCTTTTTGCATGGTCTCGGTTGTGACACCAACTGCACTTGAAATAATCAAACAATTACGTTGTTTCAGAGTTTCACTCAATTCATGACACACTCTCGTCACAACTGACGGCTTGATCGTTAAAGCAATAACATCTGCCTGCGTTGCCGCCTCCATGTTGTCAGTGCTAATATGCAAACCCCAGTGTTTTTGAAGACGATGCAGCTTGGCTATTGAAGGGTTTGTTGCCCATAGCCGATTGGCCGGATAACCTTGTTGGATCAATCCGGTAATCAAGCTAAAAGCCATATTTCCGGCACCAATAAACGCAATAACAGGTCTGTCTGTCATATCGACTTTCCTTATAAAAGTTTTTATATTTATACTCAACACACATGAGTATATACCCGTACCCCAAATATCGCCGTGCCAATGCGCAAAATGGTTGCCCCCTCAGCAATAGCCATTTCAAAATCTCCCGACATCCCCATTGATAAGGTATCCAGCCAAGGATAATCTAGCTTAAGCGTCGCTAATAGCTCTTTCATTTTACTAAATTGCTGCCGCTGTACGCTTACATCACTAGTGAATGCTGGTATTGTCATCAAACCACGCCAATGCAGATTTGGCAAGTGAATAATGTGACGAGCAAATGCTTGCACTTGCTCCGGCTCCAGACCCGTTTTGGTTTTTTCATTGCCAATGTTTACTTGGATACAGCAATTTAGAGGAGGCAAATTACCAGAATGGTATTGATTCAAACGCTCTGCAATGGATAAAGAGCTAATACTGTGAACCCATGAAAAATGCTGTGCAATTAATTTTGCTTTATTGGATTGAAGTTGTCCAATAAAATGCCATTCAATAGGCAGATCAACTAATTTTTCCTGTTTTTGCAGCGCTTCCTGTACATAACTTTCCCCAAATAGTCGCTGCCCCGCTTCATAGGCGATACGAATATTTTCGTCCGATTGTGATTTGCTAACGGCTAAAAGCTTGACTGTATTGGTAGCTCTGCCATACTGCTCGCTGATCTTTGTAATCCGCTCTTGCAGGGCATACAGTTTTTCGGGGATACTAAGGTCTGTGTGCATCTTCAAACCTCAAATGGTGAAACTATGAGTATTAATGAATTGTTGGCTTTCAGTGTAAAAAACAACGCGTCTGATTTACATCTTTCATCTGGTATGCCGCCAATGATTCGTGTTGATGGCGATTTACATAAGGTTAACCTGCCCCCGCTTGATAGTAAAGTCGTACGTGAACTCCTGTTTGAGACGATGACCGGACAACAACAAAAAATTTACGAGGTATCACATGAGCTTGACTTTTCTTATGAATTAGAAGGAGTTGCCAGGTTTCGGGTTAATGCTTTTCAGCAACAACGCGGCGCTGCTGGTGTATTCAGAACCATTCCAAATAAGGTAGCCTCTTTTGAAGAGTTAGGCCTGCCAGCGGTAATCCCTGAGATGGTTAATAGACGAAATGGATTAATACTTGTCACAGGTCCTACTGGCTCAGGGAAAAGTACGTCATTAGCAGCAATGATCCATATGATTAATCAAGCACGTTATGAACATATTATCACCATTGAAGACCCGATAGAATTTATTCACCACAGTGATAAATGTCTCATTAATCAGCGCGAAGTAGGACGTGATACATTCAGTTTTGCCAATGCCCTGCGCGCAGCCTTGCGCGAAGACCCCAATATCATTCTTGTCGGCGAAATGCGCGACCCAGAAACCATTCATTTAGCATTGACTGCGGCCGAAACAGGGCATCTTGTCTTTGCTACATTACACACCAACTCAGCAGCCAAAACGATTAATCGGATCATTGATGCCTTTCCTGGGGGAGAGAAAGAAATGGTTCGCTCGATGCTTTCTGAATCTCTTTATGGCGTAATTTCTCAAGCATTGGTCAAGCGCACTAATGGTGGACGTATTGCAGCCACTGAGATCATGATATGTACATCAGCTATCCGAAATTTAATTCGGGAAGATAAAATACCGCAAATCTACTCAGCGATCCAAACCAGCCAAAGTCTTGGTATGCATACGATGGATATGTGTTTGCGTGATCTGGCCGCAGCGAATATTATTGCCAAAACAAGTGCTCACGAGTTTGCTGCTAATAAGGACAGCTTTAAATGAACAACTCACAATTTCAACGTTCCATCACCCCTCTGGGTCTCTTATTTTCTGGCGTCGGCAGCGTGATTGGGTCGGGCTGGCTTTTTGGCCCTTTATATGCTGCCCAGATCGCAGGACCCGCATCTGTCTTATCCTGGATCATCGGTGGATTATTGATGATCATCATTGCTTTGACTTTTGCTGAACTTGGCAGTGCATTCCCCATCGCTGGCGGACTGGTGCAATTTGCCCAATTTAGCCATGGCCCTTTGATTAGTTTTATGACTGGCTGGATGGTATGGATTTCGAGCATTGCCGTCGCACCCGTTGAGACAATGGGATTATTGCAATATGCAGGAAACTATATTCCTGGTCTGGTTACCAAAGTAGGAAACACAACGGTATTAACCTATCTGGGAATAGTCGCAGGCGCAGCGCTCATGTTCCTGATGTGTTTTTTAAATTATCAGGGAGCTAAATTTTTTAGCCGTTCTAACAATATTATTACCTCTATCAAATTGATTGTGCCAATTGCGACGCTGTGCATCTTAATTAGTCTTGATTTTCATTCCTCCAACTTTACTACTGCCAGCAAAGGCGGCTTCATGCCCATGGGTTGGCATGGTGTATTAAGTGCTTTACCTTTGGGTGGCGTCATTTATTCCTTTATTGGCTCTAATACTGTGCTGCAATTAGCAGGTGAAACTAAACGGCCTCAATTCAGCATTCCCCTCGCATTAATTGTTTCAGTTATTTTTTGTATTATTCTATATGGATTATTGGAAGTGGCTTTTGTTGGAGCATTAACACCTGCCACATTGACCGAGGGCTGGGCAAAATTGCACTATGCAGGCGATAGCGGCCCCTTCTCCGGTATTTTAATGGCATTTGGCTTAAGCTGGTTTGTTATTGTAATTTATGGCGATGCCTTAATTTCACCCTTTGGCACAGCCTATGTTTATACTGCTGCGACAGCTCGTGTCACTTATGGCCTCAGCAAAATAGGTTTTCTGCCCTATTTTTTTCAAAAGCTGAGTAAGCATAATGTGCCAACACGAGCGATTTTAGTAAATTACTTTGCCGGACTATTTCTTTTTTTACCCTTTCCTGGTTGGCAATCCATGGTCGGTTTTATCATTTCCTGCT
The DNA here is from genome assembly GCA_013043985.1 of Legionellales bacterium. Lineage (GTDB taxonomy): Bacteria > Pseudomonadota > Gammaproteobacteria > UBA1113 > UBA1113 > JABEVJ01. The sequence goes on from JABEVJ010000249.1 coordinate 4,855, forward strand.
TTATTGTTTCTTATATTATTGGTCCGATCGCCTTGATTGGCTTGCGCAAAACACAACCCCATATCTCTCGTCCATTTAAATTACCTTGTGTTCATTTAATTGCCTTTCTTGCTTTTTATATCTGTAATTTATTAATTTTTTGGACTGGCTGGCAAACTGTTTATCGTATGATGATTGCCATGTTGATTGGTTTGGTTTATTTTTTTGTACGAATCTGTTATCAAAAGAACAGACCTCGTGCAAAAGCTGCTGATGTAAAAAAAGACGTAGAACAACGTACGGAAGAGCGTGTACCAGCACTTAAGAGTGCGGGTATTCGAGCGACTAGTTTAGACAAAAAACCTAATGGATTATTAAAAGACCAATGGTTAAAATCCTGGTGGATTTTCCCCTACCTAGGCAGTATGTGTATTGCTTCTTACTTAGGCAGTTTTGGTGGTGGCATTAATGTGTTGCCATTTGGCATCGATTTTGGCGTCATTGCTTTGATTAGTCTAGCGGCCTTTTCTTTGGCACTTTTTTCACTTGATCATGAGAATGGTAAGTTGTCTGAGCAGAGTGCCCCCTCGATTTCGGCATGAAACGCTAAGAGTATAGAGCTGACGTAGAGGCAAAACATGGGCTTTAAGGAACAGTTAATATAATTGACTATATACTCACCGCAGTAGAGATTCCAGGCTCTTGGATTCGATCTCCCTTTTTAGATCAGGAAAAAACCATCATGCCCCATAATTACAATATTCCCTTCTTAAAACCTGAGTTTTTTTTATAAACTACGCCATTCCACGAATTGAATTAACGCCTAATGAACCATTCGCTGATAATTGGCTTCAACAATTGTCGGATTTATTGGCACAAAACAGTGAGCAATCATCGCAGAATATTTGCCAAAAAATAAAAAAATATTTGGAACACATCCCACCCGCTAATCATCTCTCTGCGCAAAGAAAAAAAGAAGCTATTGCTAAAGAAAGAAACAGAGTAGCGACGCTGACAAAAGATTTGCAGTTACTCTATAAAACCTTGTCTGAGCCTGTGCATGGAACCCCAAAAAAAATTACTTGCCTGCAATCTGAAGAAATCAATTTTTTTGCGCTCACTGAGAGTCAGGTTCCACAATTTTCCAATCCTTCAGTTCAACTTTCACCCAATTGGTCGATAAACAATCTTGCATGTATTCTTAATAATGCTAGAAGAGAACTTGAAAACTACGGCTGCCCAATTAGAGAAATTGGCATCTGCGCTTGCTTTTTCCACCAATCTAGAAAATATTATTCAATGTTTTGAGGATTTAAAAAGTATAATGAATGCGCTGTCTGCCAATAATGCGGATTATTATAGGGTCTGTTGACACGCGCATGGCAGTAATGATAAAATACGAAAATGGTATAAATTTTAAGTATTGATAACATGACTTTAATACAAAACACTGCAACCCCAAATCTGAAAGCGCTTTGCTCTTCTGCAATGTTACCCCATGCCATATTCATTATTTCCTCTATTATTATTCTCGTTATTAACATCCTCCCGGGTTATCCTGTCTTGGCGGCGAATTCTCTCGCTGTGTGATGCTAAGGCAGGTAAACCTGTCCTTGTTGCACACAGCCAAACATAGATATAATACAGTCATCTTGAGAGGATAAATATCATGCCAGATACACCCGCCAATCCCGTTTTACAACTAGAATCTGTTAAAAAAACGGATTACTACGCACTGCTTGTCCTGCTCCTTTGTGCCGGATTTCTTTTCTATAAATATATTTTGCAGGTATTTCCAGGTGTTATTACCACTCAGTTGATGAAGGAATTTCATCTGACAGGTGCAGGCTTGGGAAACTTAGCGGCCACTTTTTATTATGCCTATATGATCATGCAATTGGTTGTTGGTGTACTGCTGGATAAGTTCAGCACACGTCGATTAACTTCGTTTGCTATTTTGGTCTGCGGGATAGGAACAATTATTTTCTCGCAGTGTCACACAGGCCTCTCCGCGGGTATCTCACGATTTATGATGGGGATTGGGGTTGCTTTTTCGACCGTTGCTTATTTGAAAGTTGCTGCTATCTGGTTTCCACCTCACCGATATGCTCTTGTCAGTGGCTTATTGGCAACTGCTGCAATGTCTGGTGCAGTTTTCGGTCTTGCTCCGCTCTCATTTGTGATCAGCCTGTTTGGGTGGCGTACCGCTTTGCTCTACGTTGGTTGTGCAGGCATTGTGCTAGCCATGTTATTCTGGCTCACCGTGCGCGATTCTCCTGTCAAAAGCACCATTAAAGCCAAGCCCATTACCTTGGATTGGACAGCCATCAAGGTTGTTTTGACAAGCAGACCGAACTGGCTGCTGACTTTGTATAGCGGCTTGGCTTTTTCCCCGCTTGCGATCCTGGGTGGACTCTGGGGAAATCCTTTCATTCAACAGGTTTATCATCTGAATGCAACTGATGCTGGCAGCTTAGTTTCACTCGCTTTCATTGGCTTAGGCATTGGCAGCCCCTTGCTAGGAGCACTATCAGATAGACTGGGTGATCGTATCAACCTAATGCTCTGTTTCACCACGTTAAGTATGATCAGCATCAGCATTGTCATTTATTGCCCCGGCTTACCTCTGTGGTTGGCAAGTATATTCTTCTTTAGCTTTGGTTTCTTTTTGGGTAGTTTTATGTTGGCCTTTGCGATTGGTAAAGAGATCAACAATCTCGCACTAATTGGAACCGTCATTGCCATGATTAATGCTAGCGATGCCTTTCTTGATGCGATCACCGAACCTTTAATCGGCAAATTTTTAGATTGGCGCTCAGGCGGGGTTCTCGTTAATGGCGTACATTATTTTAGTACGCAGGACTACCGCTACGCATTAAGCATTTTACCTGTTTATTTGCTGTTATCGCTGTTTTGTATGATGGCACTTAAAAATAAATCTTAGGGTCTGTTGACAATTGGTTCTTTGAAGCGAAAAAAGAGAGAATCGAGGAAAAATTGGTTCTTGTTTGAGGCGAATAGCAAGCTATTTAACGA
>JABEVJ010000250.1 GCA_013043985.1 Legionellales bacterium
ATCAAGGACTTGACGCTTATGAGCATTCTGGATTGCTTCGTCGTAAACTCCTCGCAATGACGAGCATTTTCGCCTATTTGTTGTTATTTCCAATTACGCAACAGCGACTATACCCACAGCAAATTTTGAAGAATAAATTTTAAATCTACTTTTTGAGGAAATAATAATGAACAAAAATAAAGATAACCAACAAAATGAAGAACAGTTGCTTAACATAATAACCACGCTTACGCGCCCATATGTCATAGAGTTCATTAAGACAGGGAATAGCGAAAAATTAATTACTTTTATTAAATCTCAACAAAGCAATGTTGAAGACAGCTTCTATTTAGAATGCTTCAAAACTATGATACGAGATTTACGCGCTCAGGGTAAGAGGCTCTTAGCTATCGCCATTGAAAAAAATAACCATCCGCTGGTCACCGTTTTGTTGGAAGACTCTTTTTATGACCTTGAGCATGATAGTGAATTACAGAAGTATTTCAAAAAATTTTTACATGAAGTGATTGTGAATTTCCCTGACCAAACAAAAATTGTCCTCATTACCACTATTATGCGTTTTGCTCACCTCCTCAAGTTGAAATTTTTGAATGAGCTAGCAAGACACTGCTTTAATTCTATCAACAGCCCTGAAAATGGCCATTTTTACAACGCTATTTTAGATAATCTTGTTTCTCTCCCAAAAACAAATTATCAACTTGCAAAATTAGCTGTTGATATTCATATAAAACGTTGTGATGCAGCTAGATTAGCTGTTGATATCAATTATTGTCATGCTGAAAATGAAGAAGAAGATCCTAATCTCATGACAGCCGATTTTAAGATGAAGCTCAATTCTTTATTTGCGATTCTTGATAATCTTAACGATAATGAATCACAAATAACTATTCGAAAAAATTCAGCAATCGCAAAAGTGATCGTTGATCACCTTTATAGTGAGCCCAAGTTTAGAAATTTTGAAGCCTATAGTGATATGTTTCAAAAAATCCTTGACTCATGTCTTAACTCTTTAAATAAAGATACAGTACAGGCCTATTCAGAACTTCTCGCTACTATTATTAATAAGAATCGCGATATTATGGAGAAATTGCTGCAGGGTGGGAATTTCCAGTTTAACAAAAAACTTCCTTCTGAAGAAAGAAACAACTTGTATTATTGCGACAGCATATTTGCAGCAGCTGCGATTAGAAAAAATGAAACTTTATATAATACATTACTTTCATTCATCCCTGCACATATAAAAAAATCGATCCAAGATCACAAATTTATTAATCTTTCAGAATCCACAGTAATCCGGCTTTTCGAACACTATAACCTAAACAAAACAGGGAAACTGAAAGAACTTTCAAAGTATCTGATAATACATGTAGACACTGATAAATTTAACTTTCGTTTTTTATCAAAAAATGCTCTGAGAGAATCAGTCAAGGAAGTTATTTGTAATCTGTCCGATGCTGATTATCCAGCTCAAAAAAGTGAAATAAAGGAAATACAAACTGTTCTCGAATGGTTTTTGAAAAAAGTGTATGCTAATAACACTATCATGCGGCTTCTCATTGATAACGGCTATTTTAATTGTACAACAGTAGAAAATATCTTTCCTTATGTTGAGCCTAAAGCCATCAAATCAATTGAAGGAATCATTGCTGCTGCCATCGCCAACGGCGAGTACAACAAGCTCTCTCTTCTTTTAATGACGATACATCCTCTCCTGAGGTTATCCAAACAGGTGGACAATCCTTTTTTAAAACTGGTTTGGGGTGATTCAGAACCTGCAACTAAAGTGGCAACTCTGGAAACTATTTTAATCTATAGACACAAAATACAGATTTCTTTGGAGCTAAAGCAAGATACACTCAAAAATTTGCTGACTCAGGAAATCGACATCAATCTGACAAAAACTCTTATAGACCTATTTTTTATAGTGAATTTTGATTCAGATGACGTTAAGTTAATTGATAATTTTTTAACTGATATGATGTCTCTACTGACAAAGCCTCAAATTAAGCAACAAAATAAGCAACAAAATATTATTATAAGCCCCAACTATAATTTTCAAAGCAAAATCAGTCGTGTATTTGATTATATGGTCGAAAATGGTTTTTTGAGAAACTCAAAAAATCTGGAATTTTACGAACAAAAAATTACAAATAAAATTCGTAATTTTATTAACCAAGGTAATTTAGATGAATTATCCGCGTTCATCGCTTCAAAAGAAACAAAGGAAAAAATCTATCCTAGTTGTTTCAAGCATTTGATAAATAACTTTATGCTAAATAAACAAACAGCCATGGATCTGGCATTATCAAAACAGAATATAACACTATTTACACAGTTGCTTAAATGTGGTTTTGCAGAAAACCCTTTGATTTCAGAGGTTAACAACCCTAATTATTTGTTAAACAAATTTATTATGTCCAAGAAACCTAACATGGAAACAATAGCGTTAATTTCAGCTTTATTTCAACATGCAAAATGCATTCGTCTTTATGGTATAAAAAATATAATTGAATTTTCTATCCACAAAATTAATTATTCAAAAACCAGTAGTGACGAGGATAAAAAATTCTACCATGCGGTTTTAGACTGTATTACAGCAATTCCGCAAACAGAAACACAATTTCAAATTGTTACTTCAGCTGCAAAATTATTAAAAAAATTAATTTTATGTGTACATATCTTTCGAAGCGATGTAATAGGATTTATGAGATATGCAGATGACCTCCTTGATTCTGAGAATCCCGAATTGTTAAATTTGATTATGAACGAACTGTCTATTAACGCCCAAAACTTAATTGAATTTCTGATTGCCAAACACGATCACAAAATGATTGAAGCTGTTCTTTTCTATCACCCTCTTATTGTCATTGATAACAAACACAATATATCGCCTTTGTTTGCCTTTCTTGACGATATTTTGCTTAACAAAAACGGTATCAATCATTCGGAAAAAATGGAAGTAGCAAAAACCATCATTAAATCTATTTATAAACATAAAAATGTTGCTTTAGATAATACTCTTTTCTCTTTAGCCGAGACCATCGTTACTTATTGCCTACAGCATCCTGCTACAGAGGATGCTATCTTTTTGTCTGCTTTAGTGGCCATTATTTTTGAAAACCGCCCTGATTTAAAAACAAAAATGATGGCTCCATCTCTTCATTGGTTTCAAACTAAAGATTTCGATAAAGCAATGCTTTATTATTGTGACAGTTTATTTGCTGCAGCAGCACTTTATGAAAATAAGATTTTTTATCTTTCATTGCGGGCTTTTATTTCTGATGAAGAAGCATCGTCTATCCCCGACCATCAATTTTTCAGAACGTCCGATGCTAAAAAAATTAGGTTTTACTCCTGTAACCCCGTCAATTCTTCTAGCATTTTGAATAACGATACGCTTTACATGATGTTGTATCCTTGTGAAGAGAATTATCTTTTCAAAATCCGCTTTAAATCAACTTATCTTAATCCAATCTGTGAATTTGAATATTTAATACACTCAAGTAAGGAAAAGCCGCTTGATGGCCTCACTAGCAAGCTGTCAAGGCAAGAATATGAAATCCATTTAATGCGAGTAGCCTCCGAGTTTCATTCGCAGCATCCTGACGCAATATCAGTTCTTGTTAGACATGGTTATTATATCGGTACAGCTGTAAAAACACGCTTTCCTTCAATGGCTAATGACGAAATTTCTGTTACCGATTATTTTTCACAACTCGATCGGATGCGCAATGAGTCAAAAAATTTGACAATGCACTTTAAAGAATTACGAAAAGAAAGAAAATCGCTTTCAAAGACTATTGATATTCATCAGAAAAAAAAGACAGCAAACCCAATAGAAAAAATATTGCCAACCTTACAGCACAATATTGACGCTTCTCTTGACACATTAACAAAAGCAAGTGTAAGCCATCATAGCACTTTAGATTTTGCTCTGGTCATTAAAGATGAAAAACAAGATTCCAAACTAATGGTCAATGCCCATCTCAGGTATGAGCTTAATAGTATACTGGATTCACTGTTAGTCTTGATAAAACAGGTAGTTAAATTTATCAACCTTGGTTCATCAATCGCTCCTGTAGTTGAAATTTTACTAAATATCAACGCTATCATTAATCGGTTTTCGCAAGAGCAAGAATTTGCCGATATCATTGATGATTCCAAAAAAGTAAAATTGATTAATGATGGATTGAATAACCTGATTGCCTATCCTGAAGGGAAACATGGGAATAATCGCTTTAACTTCTTGGCAAGGGCTAAGCAACTTTTTCTTGAAAAAACAGCTCCTAACATACAAATGATGGAGATAACGCTCACTGATGATTTTAACGAGCCTGATTCAGGCTTTATAAATAACAATGATTTGTAATATACTTACCGCGATAAAGATTGCGAGTTTCTAAAATATTTTTGAGCGCTCGATGTCATGCCAGCGCATGCTGGCATGACATCGAGCGCTTAAATACATAATGCAAATCCCGAAATATGAGACGCTTCGGGTATATACCCGAAGCGTTTCATATTTCGGGTTTCTGACTTGCTATTTTCCGCCATATGAAACGATTAAAACTGCACAATATGAATAACTATTGCTGGTTTTAATCGTTTCATATGACGAAAAATAGCGGCGTCAAAAATCCCGAAATATGAAA
>JABEVJ010000251.1 GCA_013043985.1 Legionellales bacterium
TGAAACGATTAAAACCAGCAATAGTTATTCATATTGTGCAGTTTTAATCGTTTCATAGGGCGGAAAAGAGCAAGTCAAAAACCCTAAATATGAAACGCTACGGGTATCGCATTGTACTCAGGAGGATACAAACAACATCCATGTTCTTGTTTCCTATAGGGGTTATTAATAGTACTTGTTATTATTGTTGTTGTTGTTCTGACTGGGAAATAACGTACCAAATTGCCTTGCTTTTTCATACAACTCCTGGAAATCAGTGCTTATGATTCGGAGCGTGGCAACTCTGTTTGCAATAAAGCTCCAATAATCACTCATTCTACGTGAGGAGTTTGTTGGCTGACGTATCCAGTTGGCAATCTCTTCTGCTACTTTGAATTGTAGACTATTTGTATTTATGTCTAACTGAACTTTTGGAAAAAGAATATTTTTAGCTACAGTTAGCTTGCTTCGGCGATTGTCAGTATCTCTGGAATTCTTGAAAGTATTACAATAATTTTGAAATAGTGCGGCTAATTGCTTTATGCAATTTTGCTCATGGGTTACTAACATCGGTGGGAAAGTAAATGTTGAAGAGAAAAAACTATTTCCAAAAGGGTAAGGTTGGCAAGAGTTTGAAGTCGAGTCATCGTCTAAAATAAGATCATCAGATATAGTATACTGATTATCTTTTTTAGCGCGGTAATTTAAATAGATATGTTTTTTTTCTGGACTGCTACGTAATGCATGGAGTAAAGAGTCGCTCTCTTTCTCTTCAGCGTATGATCTTTTCAGCATGTCAATATCCTCAACAGTCTGGATTAATCTTGATGGATTGTCTCCAGAGAGAAGAAACGAGCAAAGTTTATTTAGTTTGTCGACTTGAAATTCTTTAAAAAATGCTTGGAGTAAATCAGCGATCGTATAGCGTTTTTGTGTAATCAAAGCCTGAATTTTAACGGCTTCAATTTTTCCATCAGGCAGTTCCAAATAGGAATCTAACAGTTTTTTTAGTTCAGAGTTAGAAATATTATGGAATAATGCTTTTAAAAGAGTATTATCGGTAGCACTTAAAGAGCAAAAAAAGTCAACAAATCGATCGTGATGATTATTAATCATATTATCAATTTTGGATTTTCCGATGAAGTTAATTATATCAGGAATAATGTCGGTTAATCCCTGTTTTAAAGTGGAAAGTATTTCTTTAAATAACTGGAGATCATCAATGATCATCTGGTCAGTATCTGGCCTTTCGGTAGAGATAAGCATTTCAGTGGAAACAATCATTATTTTTTGCAGATTGGAAAGTAATTCTTGCAAGTCAGTAGATGAAAAAGGAAAAGAGAATTCCTGCCTTTTTTTAAGCAATATAGCAATTTTACCAGTGCGAAATTCTACGCCAGGCTCAGTATCAAGATATTGATAGCAAGGTGTTTGGTCATAATTACTAAAGGTTTTATCTGTCATGGAAAGCAATCCCAAATTGATTTCGGCAACGCTGACAAAACAATGTAGTTTATTCAAAATATCAATATAAATCGAGAGAGCATCTTTCTTGATGGGAGTAAACAGCATATGACCAAGAAGAAGGTTCTTAAATTTTTCATGAACAAGTTTATAATCAGAGTACTCTGATTGATTAGCGCTCTTGATCTCGTTATATAGACGCTCAAAAAGCATTTTTTGTTGATTAGCTGAATATAAAAAAAGCTTGCTTCCAAGCTCGGATGAAATAAAGAAATCGAATATATTACAATAAGGGTACTCGATAATTTGCTTAAAACATTCATCGTCAATTTTTTGTAAAGTTGTAAAACCAGAGTCTGGTGCTAATTGCAGGATGATATTTTTTTCTTTTAGTTTTTCAAGAAGCGCTATGGTGCCTGAAGCGTCACAATGCGAAAGTATGTGAATTAACCGGGGAGAATCCAGCTCAATGTCTGGCGGCATGAGATCAAAAATTTGCTTTGATAAAGCGGGGTTAAAATTCTGGAGTAACCATTCGATATCAAAAATATGGCAAACAAATTTATTTTTTAGTGATGGAATAAGTTTTGACAATAATAACTTTTCGAATTCCAGAGAGCTAAAAATTGTATCTGGTAATTTGTCACCATATGCCTTAAGCATCGATATAATATCACTCGTAGAGTCTATCCCCAATAAAAGTTGATCTGCTAATATTTTTTCAATCAAATTGAATTGGTGGTGATTTGAGCCAAGAGAAAAAATAGCATGAAAAGTTTTTTTGTCAGGGAATGTGATGATGGGGTTGGCAAGAAAACGCTCAATCAGCTGCATCTGAAAATTTCTTGGCACGGAAAATATGTTGCATACTTTCCATAAGAGCTTTGCTGAAAGTTCAGTATTCATATCTTGAGTTAATTTAGTTAAAATGCTTTTTTTGACTATTGAATTAACATTCTCAAAAATCTCAGGATTAGTTTCAAAAATTTTTCTGATGGAGTTCCAAAAATTATTTACCACATATTTTTTTAGCATTAAGTCCATTTCTTTAATTACAGAAATAGCTATTTTGGTCTGTTGAAAGTATTCGTCAAGATTTTCTCTGTCCAACCAGTCAACATCTGCTGGTGAGATTTTACAACAGTTAGTAGATGAGAGTTTATAAGGAAAGTTTACTGTGCATACCATTTTTAAAAAGAGTAATTTGATTTTGTTCTCAATTAAATTTTTGTCTTGAAGCTGTTTATAAGAGTAATTAAGCAGGGTCTCAGCAATCGCCTCAACGTGATATATCTCCTCATTAACAACCCTAAAAGACCAGAGATATTTTCCCAAATGAAGGATATTCGTTATTTTGCTAATAAAAGAGAGTGCTTTATTTGGCAACATAGTTGAAAAATCCGCCTCTGAAATCTTCATCCAAAACTCATACAAGAGATACTGAGTTGCTGGATTCTCGCTCAATCTTTCTTGCATTACAATAAAATCCATTTCATTTACTATAATTCGGTCATAAAATTCTGCATTAAATTGCGAAAGCATTTCGTGACCCATGCTGCAAGAATGATTTTTTATTTGTGCATTTACATAACCATGGTGGTACTTTAATAATATATCTACAAACTCATTTATATTTTTAGGGGAATATTTTTTTAATTTATTGAGGCTGGATTGAATAAAAAGAGAGTGCATGGATTTTTTATTTTCAGATGAACTAAAAACTTCTTCTGGAAGTTGTATGTTTTCAAATGCGTGTTGATTGGCATTTAAAATTTTAAGATAGGAAAAAATGCTCTCGATATCCATTTTTTCTATTTCATTCAGTATTTTTTTACTGAATATTAAATGTTCAGGATAGTCAGTATGGTTAAGTATTAACAAGGCTGTTTGATTAGGAATGGTTTTATTGAAAATCAATAATACATTGCCTAAAATTTTAGCTAATTGACCTCTTCTATCACCCGGTTTTAGATTTCCATTTCTGATTTGATCATCGGCAAGTAACCAATTGAGAAAATAATAAGGCGCTGCATCGATCAAAGGTATCAATGCTTTTTCAAAGTTTTCAGGTGATAACACACCTTGTTCTTCTTGCTCAAGTAGCTCAATCAACGTTGTTTTTGATTCAGGAGTCAAATTCTGTAATGTAAATAAGTGCTGTTGCAACTCATTTTTTTCAACAGTGTTTTCTTCAAAGTCATGCCATATTAACGATGGATAGATATCTGCTATTAATTCTTGTGTAGATGAAGAGTAACTCGCCTTTAAGGACAGATGATTAAAAATATCGGTATGAATATTGCTCAGTTCAAATTTTGCCCGCATATCCTGCCATAACTCAGCATAGATTGCGCGTTTTTTTTGAATTGAAAAACACGCATCATTATCCAAAGCTGTTTGTTTTAAAAGTATAATTAATCTTAACCGATAGTATTCTTGATGATCGCTCAGCGTCAAGTCTTTATGGTTAATTACACTTGCAGGATCACACAGTAGGCTATCTTGAATCTGTATGGGTAGTAAAAAGAATTTGCTCAAAAAAGCAGCAATTTCATTCAGATTGCTCAACATTTTAATTTGAATATGGTTTGGTAATAAAATAATTTTGTTCAGACAATGATCTATTTTATTCACAGATAGATGAATTATTGTATTCTGTATAATACTTGAAGATTGATGGTATTGATGAGCAAGGTTTTCAATCTCAGACTGTATTAAGAAACCACGGGTATTAAAGAATGTCATTAAAACTGAGTTTTCAGGAACACACGACAGTAGGAAATTTTGTAGACTCGGAGAGTAATGACAGAAAAAATGAGGAACTTCAAGCCAATTAATTGTTCTGTCCAACTTGGAAATATCATCGATTTGAAGATAAGGGTGATAAAACTCCAATGCATCAAGCATTGCCTGTGTACCAGCATTGGCCAAGGGTAAAATTTGGAGAGGGCACTCATCAAGGTTAAATTTGGCGGCAGGATTGTTTCGTCGTTTTTCAAAAAGAGCCTTGAGTTGACGGGCAGTTTCAGAGTCAGGTGTTATGCTGACAAATCCCTTCACTATAAATTGCGTAAAAATGGTTTGAGAAAGCATGACAGAATTAATGTCCTGAACGCGGAGATCCTCATCTAAAACAAATAATTCCTCAAAACTAAAGTCAGTTTCAAGCAACTCAGAGATGATATCTTTCATTGGCGTATAATCAATTTCCTTGTAACCGCTCTTATTCCAGCCCAGGTAATAACCCTTATTTTCCAACAATGACTTAATTTCATTGATGATTGCAATAATGATTGAAAAAAGTTGATAGTTTTTTTTAAAGGTATCGGTTACGAGCTGGCCAATATCAATGTTCACTTCATCAATGCCATCAGGGAGAGTCGTATCAAGTGTGTTTAGCACAGAAATTCCTACGATAGGACTTGCAATCCTGCTGATGTGATTAAGAAGATGAACAGATTCCTTTTTCGCTGCAGAAAGTATCTTCTTGCGTCTGTTGGGGTTCATGGACGGAGGAAAACAATTTGGCAGTGCCAGTCCTTTTTTCACGTTGAGCTCTAGCTCCTTTATCACATTGATTGAAACATCTTCTAGTAGCTTTTCACGTATTTTGGTCAGGAGTTGCTTCACATTTTTAGGATAGTATAAGCTTTTTATGCAATATTTAACCCGATTGTGAACGCCATCAGAACACTCTTTTAAATCAGAAATTAACATTTGAGAGATTAATTGTTTGCTTTTCTGAGTTACCCAGTCTTGATTTAAGATTTGATAAAGCTCCTGTAAATGGGTGGTGAACTCAAGGACTCTTTTTTTCTCTCGCTGAATATAGCTATTTCTCGCTTGCTCGCTTAGATCACTGTTGCATTGCTTCTCTTTGAGATGTAACTTTTGTATTAGCTTGCAAATAGAGTCAGCTGTGTAGTTGGCAGGGTTGACTTGCAAATTTTCAAAAAGCGTGGTTGAAAACAGTATCAACCAGTTTTCTGGCAGTGCATTACGTGGGAGCAGTTCTATCTGAGGGATCGGATAGTTGGTAAAAAAGGGATCGGGTTTGAGATATGGATACATAGTTTTTTCCTGTCAATTTATTGTTATATTATGATAAGAAATGAGTGAGTAAGAGAGTTACCCCGGATTCAGTATTTATTTTGTGCCTGATTATATCATAAGATATCTATTTTTAGTTTTTTTGTTGTCAGTCTAAGTGTAAAAAATCAGCAATATCAGGGTCTGTTGACAATTGGTTCTTTGGCTGCAAAAAGAGTGTAATCGGTAAAAATTGGTTCTTGTTTTCGTTAAATAGCTTGCTATTCGCCTCAAACAA
>JABEVJ010000252.1 GCA_013043985.1 Legionellales bacterium
GCAATCCAGAATGCTCATAAGCGTCAAGTCCTTGATTTTACGCTCTTTCTACTGGATTGCTTCGTCGCTGCGCTTCCTCGCAATGACGAGCACTTTTCGCCTATTTGTTGCTAATTTCATATTAGCGCACTTTTAAACCATATTACGCGACAGCGACTATATACCCCTTGATCATGAGATAATCAGCGCATTAGACTGGCTATCTTCTTCAGGCCTAACAAAAACTCTGGCTTTAACAATGTCAGGATATTTAGCTGGCCTTTGTAAAGTAAAAGGTGAGACAGTATTTCTTAATAAAGACCGCACAAGTGTCATTTTTTCTGTTAATGCATAAAAATGACTCACATTGAACAAACCAGTTTTCAAATCATAGCAATCTTTTAAGCCTTCTATTGCATAAATTGACCGACAGATAGGATGCTCGATATAAATTGTGTTTCGAGAATAAGACATGCCAGATATATGCAACTCAGGGAAATCTGCCATAATAGATATAAAACCAATATCGCAATTTAAACTATTAAAAAAATCTTTTTTAGTGGTATACCTGTTTTGTTCATAGTAAAAATTCTGCACTAACAGTGGTTTTTCACTATGATAAATCATAACACTGATACCTGCTCCACAATCCTGATGACACGATATTGGATCATATTTAAATGTTTGTATTTTCCAGCCTGTCTCCGATTCTTCTAATGCTTTTTCAATATGCGCCTTTATCCAGCTTGCCTCTTGTTGCATATGGAGTATATTTTGATTAATAACTGGTCGATGCGACATCAAACCTGATATCTGCCCACCATGCAGTTTTTTAGGTAATGCTATTTGCTGAGGTATATCTGAGCTAGAAATTAGCATTGCATTTGCCCCAGCGTTATCAATTACAATATCGCCAAGCAACAAAAAGTTGAATACTGAAAATTTGCTGCATAATTTGGAGAATTTACCTATTTCCATATGAAAATCAAGCATTAAATCACGCTGATTATCGGTTAATTCTTGAATTTTATTAAACAATTCAAGAATTTTTGTACTGTTTTCTTCAAATCTTTTGACAATACAGTCACTCGGGCTATCTGAATATATTTCTTTGTAATTACAAATAAGTGCATCCAATTTCACCTTCCAAATCCACTGTAAAATAACACTTTTATTTTCATTTGTTAAATTATTAAACATTTTCTTAAATTTGTTAGAAGACATAGTATCAAGAATAACTGCCTCTATTTCGGGACTTACTGTCAGAGCCCCTTTTCTGTCACCATTGTTATTCGCAGCCCCTGCTTCGAGCAATAATTGAGCAATTTCAAATTTATTTTCAAGTAAAGCAAGATCCAATGGATACACTTTTTTGATATCCTTAACTTTTTGCTGTCGATAGCTAAACAAAATATCTAGTTGTTTATCATATTGCGCCCTTTGCTTTTCTCGAATCATTAATATAGTTTGGACAAATTCAGTTTTATTCTGATCGATGGCGACAAAAAGTACTGTATCCTCTGCTCCTCCTTGACCATCACGTCCCCAATGCAAATAAGGCGCATACGTTTCATAGGCAAAAGTAAAATCTTTGAGGTTATTCTCTTCCAGCAGTGTAAAAAGGAGCTCTTTTGCCTGAACTTGTGTCAATACAGGCTCAGGAACTTCTTGCCTGGCTATTTTTTCCTTTCGTGCTTGTAAGTCTTCGCTGGTGGATTTGCTCTTATCGTAATGCTCTAGGCCATCAGATACAGAGGGAAACAGACTTCTAATATTGAAAAGAGCCCAGCTATCTACAAAAAAACACCGCAGATAAGGAGGGTTATGGACTGGGGAAATTTTTTCCTCATAATTTGCAGAATCAAAACGCTCATTTTTTTTCATCTTTTATCTCTTTACTATAAAGTGAACCCCATTGTCTAGACAATGGGGTTCACTTTAGGGTATGTCGCTGTCGCGTATTGTGGTCAAAATTCGCACGAATATGTAGCTCTTAGTAAGTCTGCAAATACAAGTGTTCGTTTAAGTTCATTTTATCCTTATTCAAACAGCCAGGCATTTTTCATATCTCCAATAAATTTAATCCTAAGCGACCGGAATTAGCCACTCACCCGCCATAATCTTTACTGCATTTCCCTTGAGTAACACCCGCTCATTTTTAACTATAAGCTCCAGTTTCCCTCCGCGAGCGCTTGCCTGAAACGCGTACAAATGTGTTTTATTTAATTTTTGACTCCAATAATGCGCTAGTTTGCAGTGTGCTGAACCTGTGACAGGGTCTTCCACTACCCCAACACGAGGTGCAAAAAAACGGGAAATAAAATCGTATTGGCCTTGATTTGCCACCGTCAAAATTATCCCTCTGCAAGGAAGTTGTTTAATTTGTTCTAAATTCGGTTTAAATGCATGAAGCGTTGCAACATCTCTCAGCTCGACAATTACATCATCATAGGCTTGTACAACGTTTAAAATATTGCCTTTTAAATCCAGCAGGTCTTCAAATTCAGATAAGTTTAATGATTCACCTATTTTTTGCAGCGGAAAATCTAAAATCAATCCAGCAGCATCTTGCGTTACATTTAAGACACCCGAGAGCGAATCAAAGCGGATTGTATTGGATTGGGTGAGTTGTTCTGTAAATAAAATCTGAGCAGAGGCCAAGGTTGCATGACCACACAGCTTAACTTCTGTCGTCGGCGTAAACCAGCGTATATGAAAATAATCGGTATCTAAGCACTTTACAAAAGCAGTCTCAGATAAATTCATTTCTGCTGCAATCGCCTGGCATGTTTTTTCGGGTGGAAACTCGCTAACCACCATCACAGCGGCAGGATTTCCGCTATAGGCTTTGTCAGTAAATGCGTCTACAATCCAAATTTTTGTCATCGTGTTCTGCCTTTTGATGTATACTTGACACACATGTTATACTCAACACACATGAGTTTTCGGAATTTATAACGCAGCTATTTTGCGTCAGAAGAAACGATTAAAACCAGCAATAGTTATTCATATTGTGCA
>JABEVJ010000253.1 GCA_013043985.1 Legionellales bacterium
GGGTATAAACTAACAAAAAAGCTCCACCAAGAATCATGGGAAGAGATAGCAACTGTCCCATGGTGAGCCAATGAAAAGCAAGGTAACCCAACTGGGGATCAGGAACTCGGAAAAATTCACAAATAAAGCGTGCGAGGCCATAACCTAATAAAAATAAACCAGAAACCTGATAGCGTGGACGTGGTTTAGCTGAAAAAAACCATAATACAATGAATAACAAGACTCCTTCCAGCAAAAACTCATATAATTGCGAAGGATGACGCGGAAAAGGCCCGCCAGTAGGGAAAACCATCGCCCAAGGTACATCCGTGATTTTGCCCCAAAGCTCCCCATTAATAAAATTACCTATACGGCCAGCAGCTAAACCAAGTGGTACAACGGGTGCAATAAAATCAGTAATATCAACAAAATGTTTGCCTGTTTTTCTGCTGAACCACCACATGCTGCATAAAACACCTAAAAAACCACCGTGAAACGACATTCCACCATCCCAGGTTTTAAAGGCAAGCAGAGGATTGTGAATAAAATCAGGTAAATCGTAAAAAAGCATATAGCCGAGTCGACCACCAATGATAATTCCTAGGGCACCATAAAAAATAAGATCGCTTATTTGCTCACTTGTCCAATTGAGTTCAGGACGTTTTTTGCTGCGATAAGTCAATAAAACCCAGGCAGCCAGCAGTCCAACTAGATACATGAGACCGTACCAGCGCACTTTGATAAAACCAAGCTGGAAGGCGATGGGATTAATATCGGGATACGATAACATTATTATACTCCTCGGAATTGAATCTGCGGCGTGGTTGAAATAACAAGGGAATAGCATGGAGCGGCTGTGGTGCCCTCTCCCCTTGCGGGAGAGGGCACCACAGCCGTTCCGTGCTTTTCCCTCTTACAGGGCTGACTATATACCCATTACAATGCAAACTCTTCACCTAAATAAACTTCACGAACTTGTTTATTCGTTAAAATTTGCTCTGGCGTACCATCACAAATAATACTACCTGCATTGACGATATAGGCACGTTCACAGATATCGAGCGTCTCACGCACATTGTGATCGGTAATCAAGACACCAATTCCCCTATCTCTTAAGTGGGTAATGATGCGCTTAATATCAATAACGGAAATAGGATCAACGCCAGCGAAAGGTTCATCAAGCAAAATGAATTTAGGTTCTGCGGCTAATGCGCGTGCAATTTCCAGCCGTCTTCGTTCACCACCGGAGAGGCTGATGCCCAGGCTGTTTCGGATATGGCTGATGTGAAATTCATTTAGTAATTCATCTAGTATTTTTTCTCGCTCGGCTTTAGTCAAATTTTTACGAAGTTGCAAGATAGCCATAATATTATCGGCAACGGATAATTTGCGAAATACAGAGGCTTCTTGAGGTAAATAGCCTATGCCTTGGCGAGCACGTTCATGCATAGCTAGGTGGGTAATATCTTGATTATCCAGCAGGATTCGTCCGCCTTCAGTGGCAATTAAACCCACGATCATGTAAAAGCTCGTGGTTTTGCCTGCTCCGTTAGGCCCTAATAAACCAACTATTTCACCACTGGAGACGGTGATAGAGACATTTTTGACGACTTGTCGTCCTTTATAAGATTTTGAAAGATTATCGGCTAACAATATTGCCATGATTTTAGTGCCCTATACTCCGCGCGGTTATAATTTGAGGTTTTTGACGCCCAGCTGTAAGCTCAGGTTGACTCGTTTAAAATACGCGCATAGTTATTCATATGCAAGTATTTTAAACGAGTCAAGATGACTTGCAGATGGGATGTCAAAAACCTCAAATTATGACCGCGCGGAGTATCCCTCATCTGGTTGAATTACGATTTCTGTTCGACCACCGCTTGTGCCTGGGACATTTTTAGTTATCAAAAGCTGGTTGGTCAGATCATACTCCAAGCGTGGACCTTGAATAGAATCAGTTCCTTGAACTGCATAAGCTTGGCCGATCAAAATCACATAATGCCGTTGAGGGAAATATTGAATGATCAGTGCTTTGGCATTTAAAGGAGGCTTCTTAGGATCGGTCATGGTTTGATAGGTTGCAAGTCGGCCATTTTTGCCTTCAGCAACTGCTTTTATAACTTGATTTTTTTGATCGCTATAAGTCGTCAAAATATCAGCAGTCACATGCGTAGCGCCATGATCCACTTTGACGTTCCCAGTAAATATAGAAATGCCAGTCAATTTATTAAGCTCGGCACTGTCAGAGGTAATATAAAGTTTGGCGGTTTTATCGCTGGGTAAGTCAGCGAATGTCAATAAGGGAAATATTAGCATAAAAACAAATAACAGCTTATTTTTTAGGAGTTTTCGTTTCATCATAGACTCCTCGTGCTTGCTTGAGTAATTCAATTCGTTTTTCTTTAAAATAAACACGCATACCAATAGAGTTAACCGTGAGATCTGGTTCAATAAAAGTGACTGGCTTGTCAGTTTCTGCGTAATTTTGCTTGGGATAAACGACTAGCCATGAAGTTGTAATCCAGGTATCGTTATTTTGTGGTCCAGCAGGTTCATAGATTTTGACGTTATCTGATAAAATCAGCTTATCCGTTCCATTGATGGATTTGCCGTGCAGTGCTGTAATATCCCAAGGTGATTTTCCATCATCGGGATAAGAAATAATATGTGGATTATCATAAAAGGTCGTATCATTAGTGGCATAATGAACCGCTTTTGGCGTAATAAACTTATCCTTAAGTACGCCTTTTATGCTTGTTTCGGTTGCAGTGACGTTTATGGCAAAAAAATCAGGATATTGGTTATCTGCTGTGAGAACGATAGAACTTTTGGTGGTTTCGCGCCAAAGCCAGCCTGTGTAGCTGACAAGAATACAAAGCCCTATAATTGAGAAAATATTACCAACACTTGGCTGCACACGGATCATTCGCGGATAAACCTTTCTTCAATGCTTTTCCACTTGTCCTGAGCATTGAGTATTAAATCACAGACTTCACGGACTGCACCAGCTCCACCACTTGCTTCGGTGACCCAATGAGCATGTCTTTTCGCAAGTGGTACGCCATTGGCAACTGAAATGGCTAAACCAACTCGATTAAACAAAGCGATGTCGGGTAAATCATCACCCACATGAGCTGTTTGCTCCCGACTCAGCTTAAGCTTGTCAATGAGCTCTTCATAGGCGGCAATTTTATTGGATTGTCCTTGGTAAAAAAGGGAAATTTTAAGCTGCTTCATTCGGGCGGCGACCAGTGGTGAGCTGCGACCACTGATGACGGCGACCTCAATACCATTTTCAAGTAACAGTTGAATGCCTAGCTCATCTTGCACAAAAAAAGATTTGATCTCGTCAGCTGCATCAGTGATGATAATGCGCCCATCTGACATGACGCCATCAATGTCAAGAATTAAGAGTTTGATAGCCCGCGCTTTTGCTAATAAATCAATTTCCATCTTAAATAACTCCTGCACGTAATAAATCATGTAAATGGACGATACCCATAATTTGGTTATCATGCTCAATGACGACTAATGAAGTGATTTTGAATAATTGCATCAAACGTAAAGCTTCTGCAGCCAATGAATGGGGAGTAATGCTCTTAGGATGTTTTGACATGACCTCACCAATAGGCGTTTTTACTAAATCGAAACCCTGATCAAGTGTGCGGCGTAAATCACCATCAGTAAAAATACCGAGCAGTTGCTTTTGCTCATTGATAACGGTGGTCATGCCGAAACGTTTACGGGTAATTTCAATGAGTGCTTCACTGATTGAGGTAGTGGGTGTTACCTGAGGAATTTCATCATCGCAGTGCATGACATCACTGATGCGTAATAATAGTCGTCTGCCGAGATTTCCACCAGGATGAGCTAAAGCAAAATCTTCTGCAGTGAATCCGCGGACTTGCAATAAGGCGATGGCAAGCGCATCTCCCATAGCAAGTGCCGCACTTGTGCTGCTTGTGGGCGCGAGACCCAGTGGGCAGGCTTCGCGTTCAACCTGAATGTTGAGATTAACGGTTGATGTGCGTGCAATGGTGGATTGTGGATTGCCCGTCATACTAATAAGCGGAATTCCCAGACGTTTAATAATAGGCAGAATACGAATAATTTCATCCGCTTCGCCTGAATACGAGATCGTAAGAATCACATCGCGATTGGTTATCATCCCCAGATCGCCATGGCTTGCCTCACCAGGATGCACAAAAAAGGCGGGGCTGCCAGTACTTGCCAGTGTAGCGGCAATTTTATTGCCAATATGACCAGATTTCCCCATGCCTGAAACAATGATGCGGCCTTCGCATTCAAGTAGATATTGACATGCCTGTGCGAAAACGCTATCAATACGAGGTTGAAGGGCTGCAATGGCCTCGGCCTCAATATGAATGACTTCTTTTCCTAAGCGACAGAAGCGGTTAATGTTATCTTCAGATAGTTTCATTGGCTCTTCAAAATGTAAAAAACTCATGTGTGTCGAGTATATCATCCTTATTCAAAACTGTCCAAAGCCCATGCAGGGGGCAGGGCTGTTCCATTAAAACTCTT
This sequence comes from Legionellales bacterium, assembly GCA_013043985.1. Taxonomy (GTDB): domain Bacteria; phylum Pseudomonadota; class Gammaproteobacteria; order UBA1113; family UBA1113; genus JABEVJ01. The sequence continues at coordinate 4,525 of JABEVJ010000253.1, forward strand.
GGTTTAATTTTAGAACAAGGGCTTTAATGGGACAGCCTTGAGGTTCGGAACCTGTTTATGACTCGGAAATTTGTTTACTTAATGCACCGGCGTGTTATCTGCATCTTTGTTAGGCGCGGTTTATCGAGCACTTGTTGCTCACAAAATGGACTGCCGTCTTTTAAAAACAATAAGGCTAGATTTTATACTAAAATCTTTTCGAGACAGAAACCACAAAGATATCAGCATCAAAACACCAGAAGTAAACATAAGGGTTGATACAGCGAGTAAAAAATTTCCATTAAACATATGGCCAACAAGAAAAGAAAAAATACCGCCAAACATCATTTCTATAAAATAAAATAAGCTAGAAATTGTCCCTATTGATGTTTTAAACTCAGATATAGCACCCGCTTGACAATTTGGCATAACCAAACCTATTGCGCCAATATATAAAAATATAAACATGCAAACATAAAATATTTGATAATGTAAGAAAGGCGATAAAACCATAAAAATGCCTGCAAAAAAAGAAAGCCAAACGGCTAGACTGACAGAATGGTAAGTGCCTATCTTACTTGAGAACTTTCTTGCAATTAATGCCCCTGAGATATAGCTTAATACAATAAAACCATACATTAGTCCGTATGTAGATGGGCTAAAATTATATCCATTTATAAAAATAAAGGGTGAAGCACAAACAAAAGAGAAAAATGCGCCCCATGCTAAACTTATAATTAGAGTGTAGCATACAAAATTTCTATTTTTTAAAGCATAAAAATAAGCTGAAACTAGGTTGGAAATATTGAGAGGAATGATATTGTCTTTCTCGGCTGTTTCCTTAATGAACACCAAAGAGAGTAGAAGTAGGGTAATACTAAAAATAGAAATAAAAACAAAAGAACCGCGCCATCCAAAATGCGTTTGTATCAATCCACCGAAAATAGGGGCGATCACAAGTGCAACAGACAATCCCGCTGATATAGATGACAACATGCGAATGGATGTGGTCTGATCATAGGAGTCTCTCACAATAACTCTGGCTAATACTGTTCCGCAACAGCCGCCAAGAGCCTGAAAAAACCTTAAAACGATAAGGACCATAATTGATGGCGAAAATACACACGCAATGCTCGCTATAAGGTGCATTGTTAATCCCGTAATAAGAATCTTCTTTCTACCAAACCTATCGGACAAAGAACCAGCTAGTAAAACAGACAAGGCAAACCCAAACATATAGATACTGAGTGTCAATTGTGCAACCCGTGAAGGAATCGAGAAATAAGAAGCCATTTCAGGTAATGACGGTAAATAGATATCGCTTGAGAACGTTGAGTTTGAAACCACTAAAATGAGGACAAGTCCAATAATAAATCCATTTTTGTTTTTCATGAAACACATCCGTTTATGTCTGCGGTAATTGTTTGTGCCACCTTGGATGCACATTCAACAATATATTCGATTAGATTTGTGACTATATCTGTTCCAAAAACAGCTCCGCCAACTACAAAGAGACCACGAGAGAAGCTCCCGTTTCTGTTAATTGATTCGTATGTTTCTGTTGAAACAGAAAGTCCTCCCCATTGGTTCAGTGTGAATAGCTCACTGTTAATGATATTTTTTGCTAAACTAGCGTCTGAAGAGTAAAGATTGTAAGACAATCCCGTTGCATCAATAATGTTTTTTGCCTTTAATGTTGAGCCATCAGATAATGAGGCCATAAAAAGACCATCATGAAATGAAAACCCAATTGGTTTTTTGTATAAAAAAAGTCTTTCTTCTTCAAATAATCGTAATAATTTACACGCAGATCGACGTGGCATTGCCGCCCTATAGATTAGGAAAAATTTCAGATATTTTCTAATCATTTTGTTCTTGCTTTTTATATCCAGCTTGTGCCATATCTTATTCAAAATGTTATTAGTGTCATAAAGTGATTCTTGCCAAAATCTTTTTCTCTTTGTTTTAGGGTCTGTTGACAATTGGTTCTTTGGCTGCAAAAAGAGTGTAATCGGTAAAAATTGGTTCTTGTTTTCGTTAAATAGCTTGCTATTCGCCTCAA
>JABEVJ010000020.1 GCA_013043985.1 Legionellales bacterium
CAGCCGACCTCGAAAATGTTTGGACTATCAAACTCCTTTTGAGGTGTTTAGTAAATCTTGTCACAAAAAGGGAATTGCACTTCGCATTTGAATTCGCGGCAGTAAGTAAGATTGATGAATGGAAAAAACAGAAAAAAGCCATTGTACAGGTGGAAAGTATACCTGAAAGAGATGAGAAAAAAAATCAAGAACCTTTTCTTTTATCTGAAAAAAGTCAAAGGAAAAACAATAGTAAATTTAATCAAGAGTTGGGGATAAAATCAGAGGAAAAATATCAGAGTATACGATGGAAATCAGGTACCTATTGTGCTAATGCTTCAAATAACACGATTTATCCCTTACATGGCCGCGGCTTGCCAGAAGGACGTTATTTTATCACTGCCCGATTAAAACAAGGTACTAAGATTAATCCCGAGACAATAGACAAAATGTTAAAAGTAATAGAACGAGGTAAAATTGCCCCTAAACGAGGGGATCAAGGTGTCCAATTGATTCGAAAAGAAAAAGGAGCGTCACGTTACTTTGGGAAATTTAGCTATTTTGCAAAAGTTAAAATTTTTGCTGTAGGCGGAGTAGGCGAGCCTCGAGGTTATTGTACACAACTTGAAATATCCGAAGATCAAAATCATGTTTTGCTGCTATTAACGGATATCTGTCAAAAAGTGCATTAGTACCGTACTATTGACAATGGAATGTTTGGGTATATATCCTGAGGGACGTCGTTACTGATACAGGTGAAAAGACAATTCATATCATCCCCTTGTATCGATGGTTAAAAACAACTTGAATGTTTTGAGTGTATAGGTATTATCTGATAGAATCATAAAAAATAACGGAAGCGGCCGGAATTTTAACCTGAATTTACATAATGAAAATATTTTTTGAACAAATGCACCATTTGCCAATTGAAAAACAAGAAACACTGTGGTGCATTGTCATACAAATAATGACCCTAAATGGATTATTTCGATCTTTATCTTATGATTCAACTATGAATAAAAAAACAAAAAAATTAATTTTGAATTCTGATCCTGAAAAAATATTTATTGATAAAACCTTGGAGAGGTTTTTTTCAGTTTTTGATAAATATTATTCTGACACCTCTAAGCAAAAGAAATCGAGTAGGGAATGTTATGCTGATAAAACTCCAATCATTCAACAAGACAACAAAAAAGATGATTGTGAAATAGTATCTTATACATTAGTTATTGGTGATGATATTAGTATGGTGCTTGGTCTTCTTAATGACTTGGCAGCAGTTCTAAACTTTAATCCTCATCTGAGACTAAAAGCGCTTCCTCGTGGTTTATTGCAGATGAAATGCACAAGGGGAGTATTAAAGTTAGCAAGTTTGGCTTTACAGCAGCGCTTGGAATCTTTTGTCATGCCAGCACCGAAAAAATTAGTGAATATGGAAATTGCATCTCACCATAATACTCTCCATTTCCCTAAAGAATTTATTATACCTGAGTATGTTACGCTTCCTCCTAAGGCGCTGCTTGAAATGATAGCAGCCAATATATCAAATCAAACAGAGAACAATTATTTTTATGGTCCTTTACCCTGGAAAGAATCTGAACGTAAGCTAAGCCAAATAATAAATAATATTCTTGATTCTAACAAAAGAGTAGCTACTTATTATAATAGCTCGGGCGAACTCAATATTTATTGGGATGAAAGTGAACACTATAATATCACCGAAATATTAAGTGATGAGCCCTGTTTCGCCCATATCAAGATTGCTAAACGAACACACAAACATTATCTCAGTTACCTTAATACTTCTTCTTTAGATAAATTAAAGTCCGATTTATTAGGATTTTTCGCCGTTAATGTGGCAGAACGAGAACGGTTAAATGGGATTGATCCGTGCTTGCTCGTGATGAGTGAAAAAATAGCACTTTTCCTTTATACCACGCAGCATTATCAAAAATTTAATTCATTTTTACGTGATTTTGAGATAAAAAAGAATAACAATTTTTCTAGCCAAGAAATAGTCTTTATTTTATCTACTATTATCATTGCAAGTTCAGGCTTAACAAAATTAAATCTTGTAGAGCATACTGACCAGATATATCGCATTGAAGGTAAGCTGCCTGATAATGAGCTCCGGAGACGTCAATCTCATTTTTTTGAAAACTCACCGCTTGTAGTACGTGGCTTTTTTAGTGGGAGTGATATTCGAAAAGATAGTAGTTTTCAATGCCACAATTATTCACAATCACATATATTAATCAATAAAAATACCGAGTCCAAGTCAATAATACCCTACTCTGCACTTCCTAAAGAAAATGAATTTCTATCTATGCCTAATTCTCGGTTTTCGGTTTTATTTTACAAGCAGAATGCTTGTACGGATTATTATGTACTGACACCTGTTAGTCGAACTTTACCGAGTCCAAAAGACAATAGACGCACCGCCGTAGTGAGCCAAAGTCTCTGATAGGTTCTTTTCCACCCTATGCACGACGCGAGATTTGGACGTTCTTCACTCAAAAAACAAGGAGGCTGTCTGCACAATATTTTCAACCGAAAAACCCAGCTCAGAAAATAGAGCTGGCGCAGGTGCCGATTCCCCATAGCGATTCAAACCAATGACCTTGCCATCTAGACCAACATACTTATACCAATAATCAGCGGCCGCAGCCTCGATAGCAATTCGATTCCTGACTGCTTTAGGCAAGACAGACTCGCGATAGGCTTCATCCTGACTGTCAAATAATGTTGTGCAAGGCATCGAAACCACCCAGACCGATTTGTTTTGCTCTCGCAATGCGATAGCTGCTTGCATCGTTAATTGCAGTTCTGAACCCGTAGCAATCAAAATAAGCTCAGGTGTTTGAGCTGAATCACCACTTAAAATGTAAGCGCCACGTTTAATTTGGGCGACTTGTTCAGCTGTGCGTGTTTGACAAGGCAAAGCCTGCCGCGACAAAAGCAAACTTGAAGGAGCATGATGCATTTCAATGGCTTGCTGCCAAGCAACGGCTGTTTCAACCGCATCACAAGGACGCCAGACATACATATTCGGTGTTAAGCGCAACATCGCAGCGTGCTCTACAGGTTGGTGAGTAGGACCGTCCTCTCCTAAACCAATTGAATCATGCGTATAAACAAAAATAACCTGTTGTTTCATTAATGCAGCCATGCGCACCGCGTTGCGCGCATAATCTGTAAACGTTAAAAAAGTGCCTACGTAGGGGATAAGTCCTCCATACAAAGCCATCCCGTTGGCCATCGCAGACATCCCAAATTCGCGTACGCCAAATGAAAAATAATTACCAAGTCGGTTTTTAGAACAAAACCAATGCGATTGTTGCCAGTTTGTTAAATTGGATTCGGTTAAATCAGCTGAACCGCCAAATAGTTCTGGCAAAATAGGAGCAAAAGCATTCAATGTATTCTGTGAGGCTTTTCTCGAGGCCACATTTTCGGCTTTTTGTTGAGTTTGGGAAATGTATTCGGCACTGGTAGCGGTCCATTGCGCGGGCAGTTTTTTATTCCAGCGGCGAGTGAGATCAGCTGCTTTTTCTGGATAGCGTTGTTGATAGCGTGTCCATAATGTTTGCCAATCGTTATAACGTGTGGCTCCCGCCTCTGTTGCACTCCATGCTTTATAAATAGGCTCAGGAATGACAAAAGCAGGATAAGGCCAGTTTAATGCTGTGCGGGTTGCTTCAATTTCGGCTGCTCCCAGAGGAGAACCGTGACATTTATGCGAACCTGCCGCATGAGGTGCACCAAATCCAATAGTCGTGCGGCAGCAAATCAAGCTTGGCTTGTCAGTGACCTCACGTGCTTGCTGTATAGCAAGACTCAGTGCTTCGGCCGAGTGACCATCGACATCTGCGATGACATGCCATCCGTAAGCCCGAAAACGCTCCGGCGTGTCATCCGTAAACCATTTTACGACATCCCCATCAATTGAAATGCCATTATCATCCCAAAATGCAATCAATTTACCCAAAGCCAGCGTTCCGGCTAATGAAGCAACTTCGTGAGAGATGCCCTCCATCAAACACCCATCGCCTAAAAACACATAGGTATAATGATCGATTAAAGTTAAATCAGTTTGATTAAACTCTGCGGCCATGCGTGCTTCCGCCAAGGCCATGCCAACCCCATTAGCCAAACCTTGCCCGAGCGGTCCGGTGGTTGTTTCAACTCCAGGTGTATAGCCATACTCAGGGTGCCCAGGCGTTTTGGAGTGTAACTGCCGGAACTGTTTGATGTCATCAATACTGAGCGCATAACCAGTTAAATGCAGTAAGGCATACAGTAGCATCGAGCCATGGCCGTTAGAAATGATAAATCGATCTCGATTTGGCCATTCTGGATGGAGAGGGTCATGTGACAAATAGTTTTGCCAGAGGACTTGTGCAATATCAGCCATGCCCATAGGCATCCCTGGATGACCAGAGTTAGCTTTTTGGACAGCATCCATACTTAAAAATCGGATGGCATTGGCAAGTTCTCGGGGTGTTGGCATAGTTTTCTCTGAATTATGTGCATTTTTCTGGGAACGCCCATTTTTGGATGATTTTCGCTTAAAAATCTCTTCAAAATGCTCATGTACGTATGTGTACACTCCGCTTTTTCGTCGATTTTTTAAGCGAAAATCCTCGCAAAACTGGACGTTCTTGTTGATTAATCAATGAGTCCTAATTCTCTTACTGCATCTCGCTCACTGCGTAATTCATCTAAGGTTAGTGCAAATTTTTCCTGTGAGAAGGTATTAAGTTCAACGCCTTCGACGACACGAAACTGACCATTTTCAACACGGCTTGGATAGGAGAAAATCAAACCTTCATCTACGCCATATTCGCCAGTAGAACACTTAGCAACAGAAAAGCTTTCCTTGGCGGAGGTGTCATGAGTTAATTGATAAACAGTCGATACAATGGCATTGGCAGCAGAAGCGGCAGAGGATGCCCCTCTGGCTTTAATGACAGCAGCACCTCGTTGTTGAACGGTAGCAATAAAGTCATTTTTCAACCAGTTTTGATCGCTTATCACCTCAGCAGCTGAGCGGCCATTGATTTTCGCATGATAAAAATCAGGATATTGAGTAGCAGAGTGGTTGCCCCAAATGGTCATTTCGGTGATAGCGGTGACATCAACGCCAGCCTTTTTGGCTAACTGCATTCTTGCTCGTTTTTCGTCTAGCATGGTCATGGCATAAAAATGTGCCTGTGGAATATCTTTTGCATTGTGCATGGCAATAAGTGCATTAGTATTGCAAGGGTTACCAACGACCAGCGTGCGTACATCAGCTGCGGCATGTTGATTCAATGCTTCGCCTTGTTTAGTAAAAATACCACCGTTGATTTTCAGGAGATCAGAGCGCTCCATCCCTGCTTTCCGGGGCACGGCACCCACTAAAAGAGCCCAGTTTACATCTTTAAAGGCAACGGATAAATCGGAGGTGCAAACTACATTTTTGAGGAGGGGGAAAGCACAATCGTCGAGTTCCATCGCAACGCCATGCAAGGCAGGCAGTGAGGGCTCTAATTCGAGAAGATGCAAATCAACATCGACATTTGCTCCAAACATTTGGCCGGAAGCAATTCTGAACAGAAGTGCATAGCCGATTTGGCCAGCAGCTCCAGTAATAACAACTTTAACGCGAGAGTTTGACATGGTTAGGATTCTCCTTTTTTCATATTCTGAATGATACAAGGACTTGTCTGGAAAGGGAAGGGGCTCTTTTGGCTTTACAATAGCTATACTCGAAATATGAAACGCTTCGGGTATATAGTCTCCGCGTTTGAAATTTCGGGTTTCTAAAATATTTTTTAGCACTCGATGTCATGCCAGCGCAGGCTGGCATCCAGAGTTAAAAGCTGGATGCCAGCCTGCGCTGGCATGACATCGAGCGTTAGAATAAATCATACAAATCCCGGAATCTCATGTGCGATGGGTATATACTCTGAGGTATCGACACATAAATTGAGAAAAAAACGTTAAATTTTAATAGGTTAGCTGCTATCACGTAATTAAGGTTTTAGCACTGAAGCCTAAAAGCGC
>JABEVJ010000254.1 GCA_013043985.1 Legionellales bacterium
CTCCACAAACAGCCTTGACATTTCTTCGCCTTGCCCCATCTTTCATAATCCTGCCGTTTTACACGTGAGTTATTTGACACAGTTCTTGGAACACTCCCGTGGATTTACAGGCGTTGGTCTCACCGCAAGCGTATTGTTCCTTGCTCTTACTCCTTTCTTTCCACCGAGTGCTCTTTTTGCTTTTTCATTTGCTTTTGGTTCTGCAGTACACGGTGCTATAACCTTGCCTCTTACTGGCTCTTTAGCACTGAATCAACATTCAAGCCTACATAAATACTTTGTATTCGAGCTTAAATTATTCCGTGCGGTAGCAAACCAATTAGGATTATTGCCTGCCAAACCATCTCTGAAAAACGATAGGAGTCAGTTAATATCAAATCCGTCAACATCACCTTATACCTTGTATTCTTCTCATAAAGGAAAAAAAACGCCGATTTTGGAAACGCCAAGTATTAATACGAGTTATTCTATCAACCGCTAAAATAGGATAACTAGCACTAACGGAGCCACGATTACGGTGGCTCGTCAGTTGCGCTCCTACAACGATTGTAACCACAATAACAATGATTTATTTTCCTTCCATGAAGGAATCTTTGGCGTCGGTGCTGGACTGACTTTTTCAATGGCTGCACGTTTCATTTCAAGATTGGCTCTGGCATAAATTTCCGTAGTTTTAATATCAACATGACCTAAGAAATCACGAATAATATCTAACGATACCCCTCCTAGATGCAGATGCATACCTTTTGTGTGCCGTAACGTATATTTAGTAAAAACATTGCCGAAAACAGACAATCTTCGCAATGTTTTGGTCGATTAAAAAAATTGCTTTTATCCACTTGCAATTTATATAAAATTTGATATAATTTGAAGATGAAAGATATTATCTGGTTAGGAACAACCCATCAGGACATAAAATGCTATCCATCTGAAGCAAAGCAGGATATCGGCTATAACCTAGACAGGGTGCAGCGTGGACTAGAACCTTGTGACTGGAAGCCGATGAACTCGGTTGGCTTGGGCGTCAAAGAAATCCGAATTCATTCAGATAATGAATATAGGGTGCTGTATGTCGCTAAATTTGAGGAAGCCGTGTATGTATTGCATAGCTTCGTTAAAAAGACACAACAAACACCCACGAAAGACATTGCGTTAGCCAAAAAACGGTACGCGGAATTACTCTCCTTGAGGAGGACAGAATCATGAAAAGTCATATAACAAAAGGTAGCGTATTGGACGATTTGGGTTTTGATATGCAAGAGGCCGAAAATATGAAAATTCGCGCGGCACTCATGCGGGCTATAGGTGAAGAGATGAGCCGAAAAAAATTGACCCAAGCAGCTGCTGCAAAATTATTAGGGATTAGCCAGCCTCGAATCAGTGATCTTAAGCGCGGAAAAATTCATTTATTTACCATAGACTGCTTAGTTGGGCTTTTATCAAAATTAGGCAAGCCAGTTCATTTGGTTATTGATGATCGATTAGCAGCGTAAATTCACGATATGAAATGAATAAAAACTCCCAATTTTTATGTAAAATAAGAGGGTGCGATAAAAGTGAGTGACTGGGGATTTAAATTTAGCATTTTTAGTGAAGAAAAAATAACACCTGAAAATCAAGATACATTTGGTTTGGATTTATCAAAATTAGAGGGTAATAAAAAAATAGCTAATTTAAAACGACGGTTTAGTTCTTGGGTGCAGATATTATCTGATTTAGACAAAGCGCAGCGATTTTTTTCCCTATTTTTTCAGGCTCTTCCTACTGAAAAAGAATCTTTACCTCTGAATTTTTCAAAAATAACTCCAGAGGAAACATTGCGAGAAGGACTTTTTCTTGCTGGAGTTATGTCACTTGCTCGCACTTTTGTCACAGGTAATAATCGAGCTACACATATTCAGAAAGCTATGCTAAGAAACAACCCAATCCTTGAAAAATTGTTTGATGAAATCCTTGAACTACGACACAAATTTTTTGCACATCCCGATATATCAGAGCATGAAAATTTAGTTATATCATTTATTGTAAAACAAAACGCCATTGGAGAAAACTCATATGGATTTGAATTTGATCATCGTTATACGGGCTATCAGCATTACACTCAAGTTGAGTTTTACGTAGATTTAATAAGATTTTGTCATAGTCAAGTTAGAGTGAAAATGCAAGAAATTTGCAATGATCTGAATAATGAAATAAATATACTCAAAAATCAGCTTCCTTTAGCAGAGGTCTCACAAGAATGAAGCTTATTTTTATTTAACCAATTATGTAGATTGCTGCTTGTTGTTCCATACCGCTTCGCAACAAATCTTTTACTTGCTCCATTTTGTAAGAGAGACTCAATTTCCAAGCGGTATTGATCTAGCTTGCTTTTTCCTCGACCGATGGGGCGACCCAGTTTGACACCAGCCACTTTTTTAGCCCGAAGTGCTTCAGTAGTGCGCTTTGAGATCAAATCACGTTCAATCTCTGCGGCCATTGAAAAAGCCATGGCGAGGATTTTGCTCTGAATACTGCCATCAAGATGCCAGTTGCCTTTTATGGCATAAATTCTGATTTTCTTTTCAGCTGCAATCGACAGGATTTCCATGCACTCCAGCATACTTCTTCCGAGGCGTGAAAGTTCACTGACAATCAATACATCATTTTCTTGCAGCTCGTTAACGATATCAGCAATTTTTCGTTTACGCCATGAAATTTTGCCGGAGACTTTTTCTTCCACGAAAAGCACTTTACCGAGTGATAAGTTATTAGCCAAGTGTAAGATATCGGCTTTATTTTTATCAATATCCTGATCAATGGTCGATACGCGCAAATAAGCGATTGTTTGAGGTGATTTTTTGACCAAATTTTCCATTTTTTCTGACTGCTCGATGAAAACCTGATTTTAGGCAATATATAATACCTTTTTATAGTGTTTATTCAATGGTTTTCATCAAAAAAAGTGGCTATAAAAAACGAACCATTTCATCGAATACAAATAGCCAGTGCAGTTCATTAATTTTGGATGATTGCAAGTGTTCTTGTGCTGATTAACCATAAGTGACAGAACAAGTCAGAAATTAGCATTTTGAAGTATCTTGGGTATATAATCCTAAGATCTTAAAAAACCTTAGGAGTTTGCACGATGCATAAATTAACTCTGGTCGCTTTCCTTATGCTCATTACCCCGCTCAGTTTTGCTGATTCTTCACAATCACAGATGCCGTGGCCAAGCTACCCTAAATTGAATCGTATTCACTATCAAGCGAGTGTTGAACAATGGGTGACAACCTCAACGGCACTTGTCACAATTGGTATTGACGCCAGTCAGAACCAGAAGGGTATGGATACCTTGCAAGAACAAGTTGATGATAGCCTGGCAACCTTGACCAAGAACGTAACCTGGCAAATGACAGATTATGAGCGCACTGAGGATGCATCAGGATTAGAGCAAATCCATATGGAAGAGCAGGCTCGTTTGAATACCAATCAACTCATCGATATGCGTAGCAAAACCTACAATCTGAGCAAACCAGGGATCAAATATTCAATTATCAATATTGAGTTTACTCCAAGCCTGGCCGAGCTTCAGGCAGCGCAAGACAGTCTGCGTGCAGAATTATATACGAAAATCAAACAAGAGCTTGATTTAGTTGATAAAACCTATGCTCAAGATTTTTATATTCACAACATCACGTTTACCCAAGGAAATGCACCTATGCCCGTTCCCATGGCGCAAAACGGTGGAAATTATAAAATGTTGGCTGTAGCGGGTGCTGTTCAACCGCAGGCAACGATGAGTCAGAAGGTTGTCATGACGGCTGATGTCATTCTCGCTTCAACTATCGCGGTCAAATAATTAAATGTATTTCAATTATACTGACTATGATGCAGTTGCTCTGGCCAAACTCATCAAAACACGTCAAGTGTCGCCAGAGGAGGTGCTTCTGGCGGCGATACACCAGATTGACACCCTGAATCCCAAGTTGAATGCGGTCATCACAACCTTGTATGACGAAGCACGTGCGCAATTGCCCACTCTTGATCTTTCTTTGCCTTTGGCAGGTGTTCCTATGTTGCTGAAAGATTTATTTTCTGATTATCAAGGAATACCTACCAGCTTTGGCAGTCGTTGGCTTAAAAATACCCCCGCACCAGAAAATAGTCGTTTAGTGCAGCGTTATTTGCGAGCAGGCTTGATCATTGTGGGTAAAACCAATGTGCCTGAGTTCGGTTTGGGAGCGGTTACCGAACCTCTTGCCTTTGGTGCGACCCTCAATCCTGAACAGGATGATATTACACCCGGAGGATCCAGCGGAGGCAGTGCGGCGGCTGTTGCCGCGAAAATGGTTCCAGTGGCTCATGCCAACGATGGTGGCGGCTCAATCCGTATTCCTGCTTCTTGTTGCGGCGTATTTGGTCTAAAACCCACTCGTGGTCGAACTCCGTTGAGTGCATGGAATGGATTAATCGTTGAGCATGTGATTACACGAACGGTTCGGGATAGTGCCGCGCTGTTGGATATTTCCATCGATTCTTGGGGCTATTCAGGCTTACCTTTACCAAATAAGTCATATGCCCACCAGACTAATCTGCCGCTTGAGCCTTTAAAAATTGGTTATACGTTTAATTCATTTTTTACGGCAACGCCCACTCATTCAGATTGTATTGCAGCCGTGAACAGCGGTTTAAAACACTGTCTTGCTCTGGGGCATCATGTTGAAGAAGTGAAACTTTCTTTTGATCAGGAAGCCCTTTGCCGCGCCTATGCAGTGATCGTGGCGGCAGAGATCAATGTATTGTTAAAAACATTAGCCTTACGGGTTGGACATAAACCGAAGAGAGGTGAGCTTGAATTGCTCACAGAAACAATAGCCAGATTTGGCGAGCAGTATACCGCGGCGGACTATGTCAACGCAGGCAGGGTGATGGAGCAAGCAGCCTGGGAATTGAATCAGACCATGAAAGATATTGATATATTAGTGACGCCAACTTTATCAAAACCACCTGTTGAAATCGGTAATTTTCAACCGAAAATGCATGAAAAAGCATTGATGAATTTTTTAAAAGTGACACATTTGCCAGGGTTTAATAGAATGATAGAAGCAGAAATTATCAAACAAATTTTTGATTATGTTGCTTTTACACCCTTGTGTAATATGACAGGGCATCCTGCGATGTCAATGGCGCTTTATCGCAATCAAGAAAACTTGCCAATCGGTGTGCATTTTATCGGGCGTTTTGGAGAAGAAGGAACACTATTGCAGTTGGCGAAGCAGATAGAGGGCGTAGAGAATATTTGACCAAATAGGAAAAGCTGTCGCGTAATGCGCAGTAGTTCCAAATGTGGAACAACGAAGGCCTCATTGCGAGGAGGTCACGACGAAGCAATCCAGAAGGTAACTTATTGATTTTTCGATATTTTTCCTGGATTGCTCAAAGCTGCGCTTCCATGCAAAGACAAGCGTTGAATGTAGTTTACTGTTTCATTGGCTCGCCAGATTTCTCATTATAGCCAGGAATAAATCGTTGCAGTGAAGCGCTTTCTATTGCTTTGACAGCAATATCTTGAACTTGTAATAAATTTAAATGTTGTAACAGCCACAACATATCGAGTGTGCCTGCCACTTTTAGAGGTACCCCTGATCCGGCAGCAAACGCACTCTGCATCAAATTGCGCAAAGTACGTTTACTTCCCAAAAGCTAAATCTAATTGAAAAAAGCGCTAATCAGCTTTTCTAGCACCTAACTTTTCTTTAATACGAGCAGCACGACCACTTAAATTACGTAAATAATACAGTTTTGCACGGCGCACATCACCACGACGCTTTACGACGACGCTGGCAATCAGTGGGCTATTAGAAGGAAATACCCGCTCAACACCCTCACCATGAGAAATTTTTCTGACGGTAAAAGAGGTGTTTGAGCCACGATTACGCATAGCAATAACAATACCTTCAAAAGCCTGTATACGCTCGCGCTCACCTTCTTTTACTTTAATATTGACCACTATCGTGTCGCCTGGTGCAAAGGCAGGTAACTTATTTTTTACCTGTTCAGCTTCAAGCTCTTGAATAATGTTAGACATTTTTTACTCCTACTTAAATTTACATTCCAACTCAGTGAGTTGAAGTTTTTCTATCAAATCCGGTCTTTTTTCCTGAGTGCGCTTCAATGCTTCCTGCTTGCGCCAGGTAAGAATCTCTGCGTGGTTGCCGCTTAACAGGACAGCGGGCACACTATAACCACAAAATTGCTCCGGTCGTGTATAGTGGGGATGATCAAGAAGCCCTTGGCTAAAAGAATCTTGTTCTGCGGATTCTTCTCGACCTAACACACCTTTAACGAGCCGTGAAATGGCATCAATCACGACCAATGCAGCAAACTCACCACCACTCAATATAAAGTCACCTATTGACCACTCTTGATCAATAAAGTGCTGAATAATGCGTTCATCAATTCCCTCATAACGACCACATAGTAATATCAAAGATGTTTGTTGTATGGCCATCTCTTGTGCAACATCTTGTGAAAATAACTTCCCTTGGGGGCTTAAATAAATTACTTGTGCATTTTCACCTGTTTTTTTCTTGGCATCCTGAATACAGGCAGCCAATGGTTCAGCCATCATCACCATACCAGGTCCGCCGCCATAAGGCCGATCATCAACACGATGATATTTATCTGCAGTATAGTCACGAGGATTAAAATGATTGATTTTAATTAATTCACGTGAAATAGCTCGACCCAAAACCCCATAATGTAATGCATCAAACAACTCAGGGAAAATCGTAATGATACTTATCTGCATCATTAAAAATCGGGATCCCAATCTACTACAATCTGGTGTGATGGTATATCAATGCTGACCACAAAGCGTCCTTTAATATAAGGGATGAGATGTTCTTTCTCGCCTTGTACAACGAGAAGATCGTTTCCTCCAGCATTATATATCCGGCTCACTTTACCAAGTTTAACCCCAGTCGTCGTGATTACATCCAATTCAATCAAATCACACCAAAAATGTTCGCCTTCCGGCAAGCTCGGGAATTGGATACGCTTGACAGCAATTTCAACTCCACTAAAAGCTCGCGCACTCTCAGGGTTATCATACCCCTCAATGAGGACAATTATGCTATCACCTTGAATTTGCCGATCTTGTAGAGGTAAGCGCACCCAAGTTTGATTTTTTTTATAAAACCAAGGATCATAATCAATAAGATTAGTGACTGGATCCGTATACGAATTGACTTTTATCCAACCGGAAACACCAAAAGTTTTTGCAAATTGTCCAACAACAATATAACGATCTTCGGGTAATAACGATTTTTTCTCAATCATACAATTTTATGCAGCAACATCAGCAGCTTGAGTTTTTTTCATTTCAGCAATCAGCGTTTTAACGCGATCTGAAGCCTGCGCTCCTTTGCTTACCCACTCATTGACCTTATTAAGATCCAATACCAGGCGCTTTTCACCACCAGTAGCAATAGGATTGAAATATCCCAGAACTTCTAAATTGCGGCCATCACGCGGGCTGCGGCTATTAGCAACAACAATGTGATAAAAAGGACGCTTTTTTGCACCACCACGAGCTAAACGAATAACTACCATAACTTTACTCTTCCTCAAATTCAGTGAACCCGTCATTTTAGAATTAGGGTCTGTTGACAATTGGTTCTCTGGCTGCAAAAAGAGTGTAATCGGTAAAAATTGGTTCTTGTTTTCGTTAAATAGCTTGCTATTCGCCTCAAACA
>JABEVJ010000255.1 GCA_013043985.1 Legionellales bacterium
ACATGAGTTTTCGGAATTTATAACGCAGCTATTTTGCACCAGAAGAAACGATTAAAACCAGCAATAGTTATTCATATTGTGCAGTTTTAATCGTTTCTTTTGGCGTAAAATAGCAAGTTAGAAAACCGAAAACTCATGTGTGTTGAGTATATACCCGAAGCGTTTCATATTTCGGGATTTATGACGCCGCTATTTTTCGTCATGGGAAATAATTAAAACAAGCAATAGTTACTCATATTGTGTAGTTTTAATTATTTCCCAGGGCGAAAAAGAGCAAGTCAGAAACCCGAAATATGAAACGCTTCGGGTATATAATAACGGAACAATCGTAGACTTAAGCACTTCCGTTAAATATTCCTTAATATTTAAACGAGATACTGGTTCCAAAGTGCCTGTTCACATGTGAAATTAGGACAAAAAAAGCACAGAGCCGATTTTTTGGTTTTGGACTCTGACAAGCAAAGATGAAATAAAATTAGAGGGGTAAAAAGAATGCCGAATAAAACAGAAATTTTATTAAAAAATATAACAGAAATAGATAAAAACTCACCACTTTCAGACATTTTTTCGTATATTCTTTTTAGAAAAGTACTCAATAAAAACGACACCTTATTAACTGAGATAAACCTAGGAAACTGTACACCAAAAACTTTTATTGAATATATGAATGATTTAGAAACAAACATCAGAAACCCTTGGCTGCAAAACAAGCAACCAAAGCCTAATCTAGAAGAGAGTACTGGTCTTTTGGGAAAATTAAAAAGTAAAATTCTTACCAAAATAGAACCTTTGATTCAAACAAACATCAGTAGCTACATCGATACAACAACCTATTTAATTACTTACTTATTACAGTACTCTCAAAAACCGCCTTTCGCTGGTGAGTATTTCTTCGATCCCTGTATCAAAAAAGCGACAGAAGTCTTATTTAACTTAATTAGATTCGCAAACAAAGAGAGCGAAGAGAATGGTAAAATAGTCATAAAAAAGAACGTTGCGCAGCTTTTTGAATTAGCGAATATGGCCACACAAGTTAAATTTGCTGAATTATTTTTACAGAATGATGGTATCAATGATGACATTATTCAGTCTTTTTGTGATCAATTATGTGACCGTTCTGCTGATTCACTCCTTAAATTTCTCGAACCGTTTATATTCGCATTGAAAACGAACCCCTCTGAAACCAATGACCATTTAGTTCAACTCTTTATTGAGCGCTTATTCATTTCTCGCCAAGCTCAAATTATTGATCCCAACACTTTACCTATCACACAACGTGAAATTGCGACTTTGTTTAAACGAGTTGCAAAAATTCTTCCGCTTAAACGCAATGAACTTGTTTTTAACTCTCCTGCTTCAGCAATATGGTCTAATGTATCGCCCAAAATTTCGCCACAAAAAATCAGCGATGAGGCTCTATCTAATGGAATAAAATTGAAAAGAAAACGTAAAAGAACAAGAAACGTAATAATTTATTCATTCACTGATCAGCTTGAAAAACCAGAAATGTCCGATGCTAACTCAAAATCAAAAATTAAAAAGACCGTTTCCAAACCGCAAGCCAAAAGACAGCAATCGCCCAAAATAAGCTTACCCTCATTTGACATTAGTGCTGTACCACCAGAAAGCACATCTGATTCCTGCATGGAATGGCAAAAAACACAAGACTCTTTCAATAGAATAACAAATACGGTAGATGCCTACTTTAAGACGGCGATTACCTATATCAATCACGATATAGCTGTTGAGATATCGGTGTTAGACGAGCAAAATTTTAACCCTGATAAATTCCAACTACGTGATCTCATGTCAGATATAGATCAAGAAAAGTTGAGCGAAATTCAAAAGCAGCATCAAGATCTTGAAAAGATTACTTACAAAATTAAAGATTTTCCTCAAAAAATTCTTGAAACCTACAAAGTCATTGAAGCAAGTTACCAAAAAATAGCTAATCAAGATAATGAGAGCATTTATAACAGAATAACTGCATTGAAAGAGCTTGAAACGAAAATCGAGACTACGAATATCCAATTACAAGAGAAAATAGCTAAATTATTGAAAAAGCTTGATACACTCTCAAAATCACTGGATAATGAAGAAACACAAGTTACATTAGCGAAAATTCAAGCAACGGCTTTTGCTCATCATAATGATAATGATACTTATTTTAACAAGCACTTCTTCAATTATATTCCAGAAGGCTTGACAGCTAGCTACCTGGATGCACAAGATAAGCAACTGTTTAATATTCAAGGATTGAAACAATATCAAGAGCAATTGCCGAAAAATATTCAACAAACTAATACGGACATTCAGCAGATACACGATTCGCTGGCTGCTAAAAAAGACCGTTTGCTAACCCAAATTAAGAATACTCAAACAGAGACATTTGAACCACACCAAAGCTTGTTTGATGAACAAATCAACAATATTCGTCATATTTTTACCAAAGCAAGTTCATTAACAACTACCGTTATTCCTGAGTCACTTAACTTACCCACGCACGATACCTTATCATATGAAAAACTATTAGCAGAACACAGAGCTGCGATTGTGTTGACTGACGATTTCTTTTTTGAGAATACGGATTTGATAAAATCTGCTTCACAGTATAATAACTACGTTGCTGAGCTGGAGAAACTGCAATCTCTCTCAAATTCTCCCATCCTCAAAGCCGACTTTGAAAAAACGATTACGGGATACCAAGCGATTTATCAAGAAGCTCGGGAAAAAGTAGTGACTTCAGTTGAACAATCTTACAAGGACTTAACTGAACTTATTGGAAATAAAATGCCAGATGAGTTTTTTTCTGAAGAAAACTTAAAACAAATGACGTTAGAGGATCTTGTTGATTTGTGCTCTTCACTTAAAAACATCAAGAAAAATAACTCAAAAAATGAAAATGAAATTAATACCCTGAAACAAAATGAAGAAGCTATTAAGCTTGCTATTCTTGAAAAGAATATAAACTATACCGAACTGCTTAAAACACATCTAGAAGATTTTAGCAAACAAAAAATTATTGTTAAAAGTTTGAAAAATGAAATAATTGAGGAGCATTCAAAAAAACAACATTTAGAACAAATAGCCAAGTTTAAAACTGTAATTGAGCATAACACTAAGTTGCGAACAAAAAATTTGGAAACAATTCAATTGCAAGTATCCAAAATTAATAATTTTAATGGTAATTTATCTGAAAATCTAAAGAAACTTGCAACGCAGATCACCGAATTGACAAAAGTGAAAATCAATCTGTCATCTTATGACCTCCAATCAGACTATATTCAATATTGTGATCAAGAGTCACAAAAAACCTTTATGGCAGTCACAGATGAAATTCAACAACGCCTCAATTTTTTGTCGAAAAAACAACAAGAATACAAGAAAATAGCTGAAAATCTCGGTATTAAATTAGAATCCGCACTAAAAAACGAAAAAAATCATATTATAATGGATGGAAATAATATTTTTGTTTATTCGCTCTCTGCTGATAGGACAATTCAAAATGAAAATAAAGAAATACGCCGTATTGATGATTATTTGAATTCATTAACATTAGATATGAACACGCCTTTATCACTACTAATAGAAGAAAAAAACCAGCTGGAAAAACTAAGCAATTCCTCTAAGATTGAATTTCCTCGCCAAGATGTGCTGTTTGTCAAAGTCAATGACGACTCTCCAGCCATCATCAAATTATATGCACGTCTCAGCCAGATACGAGATGAAGTGCCCATTTTAACAGACATTATAGATTCATCAACTTTAAATCAGTTATGCTCTATAGTTGATCAAAATAATGAAATTGATACATCAGCAATAGTCCTTGAAAATATAACTCATTTGGTTACTGAGCAAGATGCGAAAAACAAAGAAAGACAGGACACTATTGATACTGCTATTCGTGATATTAAAAAAGCAAGTTTAGTTTCCTCAATAAAAAAATTAAACCAAATTGAAGATAATCTGCGGGCAAAAGAAGATAAATTTATCAATTTAAAAAATATTTATACAACAATATGCGAGTATAAACAACACACTTTGGTGCAACTTGACAAGCTTAAAGTACAACATGACAAGCTTGAACGAGTGTTGATTAGCTTGAGTACTGAAAAAATTCAGACTATTCTTAACCAAGCTGATGAATCGGCAAGCACCGAGTTTCGGCAAAAGCGTTTATATATTGGTCTCCAATTGACTGAACTTAATAATCAAATCCAACAGTTTGATGAAACAAAAAATCAGCTCGAATATTTACTTAACATCACATTTCTAAATAGTAACGATGAAATCTCCTGCTTTAGAGAGTTACTTGAGCTGGAAGCCCTGGAAATAAATAATACCAGCCTCGAGATTCAAAACCAAAAAAATTACATTGAGGAAGCGCAAAGGTGTCTTAACAGTAAAACTTTGGCAACTGAGATTAATTTTAATGTATCTAAGCTCATAAACAGATTAGCAAAACTAAACAACAAATCCGAATTTGTTTCAGAAGAATACTGCAAGACCCTCGATTTAGCGAATGAAAAAGACGTATTAGAAAAAATTTATTTTGATGCAACTGCAACTCCAGAGAAGCTTGCAGCATGGGAAAAAGAAATTAAAGAACATCAAATTACCGCAGAAGAAAGTATTCGTACCCTTAAAAGAGCTAGCCTCAGTGGATGGCATGCGCACTTATTACAAGAAACCATTGATCTCACCAATAACCTTGAAAGATCCGCTTTACAATATACGGAATTAGATGAGCAAATTAATAACTTGCCTGTATCAGTACAGCAAGAAAATGCTGAGCTTACAGAAAAAATCAGCAAAAAATTTGCAAAGATTAATAATTGGATTGTAGACAGCACCTATTTCTCCCATAAAGAGAAAGGGCGCAAACTTGGAACATTAAAAGAAATTTCGCAAAATCTACGTAGCAAAACCGACCCTAGCAAGGGTATACAAGAAGTGTCGACAACGCACATTGAGTTGTTAAAACCGTGCCAAACCAGCCTGCAAACACTTGAAAGGAAAATCTCTCAATTAGCAACACAATTAACAGAAGGGGTCTTATTACCTGATTTTAATAAGAACGATGAGGCGATAGAACTGGCAGATATTCAAGCCCGAACTCTTTTAAGTGAATACCAAGGCACATTACAGAAATATAAACAGGAAAAATTAAATTGGGATACCAACCTGGCACACACGAGAACCAACTATGAGAGTGCTGCAAATAACTGTAAAAATGAAATCAGAGAGGATCTGACTCAGACTCAATCCGCTATTAAGACGTTAAAAAGAGCTGTAGCTAAACGTGAGCATGAAATTTCTCTTCAACGCATTGTCACTGTTTTCAGCTTTACACTGGCTGTTGCAATACCTGTTGTGAGCGCATTAATCGGTGGGTTATTAGGCCCTGGAGGTTTTGTTGCTGGTTTTGTTGCTGGTTGTGCTGTTGTTGCTACCACGAAGGGCATAAAAAATACCTTTCATCTCGCTCATAAATTAAAGACATCTGGCTTCAAACTAGAACCTAAAAAGAACAAAATTAACATGAAGGATGAGTTTTCATTTTTCAAACAAAAATTGGATAAATATGGCTCAAATGTTGAAAAAAATGCACCAGAACAACTGGTAGAGGATATCATTCCAGCTATAGACAATAATATTATCTCTCTATAGCCACTGTCGCGTAATTGGAAATAACAACAAATAGGCGAAAATGTTCGTCATTGCGAGGAGTTTACTTTGAGCAATCCAGAATGCTCATAAACGTTAAGTCCTTGATTTTACGCTATTTCTACTGGATTGCTTCGTCGCTGCGCTTCCTCGCAATGACGAGCACTTTTCGATATTTGTTGTTAATTTCATATTAGCGCACTTTTAAACCACATTACGCGACAGTGACTATACCGAACGCACTTCAAGATGCGATGGGTATAGTTACTAAAGAATTTCCTGTCGGTTGATTCGAAAACTCTGGCAGAGAATCTGATGAATATTTTTTGAAAATTTGCTGCATCACTTCTTCAATAATGCCCAGTAACTCGGGGATTGTGGGTGCGATTTCCGGATTCGCTAATTGCGAGCGAACAATGGCATCATACAGTTTGTTTCGATTTTCTTCTCCAATATCTGCGAGAATGAGTACATTTTCCAGATTTTGAATCCCAAAGTACGAATAAGCTGAAATCGAATAGTTTTTTTCATTATACAAATAAGCTCGCTGTTCATATGCTTTTTTAAACTTCTGAAAAGATAATTGAAAAATATGACGAACAACCTCATCCAGTTCTTTTAAATTCTCATAATCAGGGTATTCCCCGCACCATTGATCTTTAAAGCTTTCTTGAGCCTTGATGCCAACCTCTTCTGGCAAATTGTCATGAGAAAGATGCTTTTCAAACTCTGGAAACCACTCATAAATCAATTCACACGCAGTATCCTGCTGCTCACTGTTAAACAGGAGGTTTTGACCGAATAATTCGGGTGTTTCACGCTGAATATTTTTGTCCACCTCAGCCTCATACGCTAAAATAATGCTGACTGGATTTATTATTTCGGCCTGCAGAATGTCCATCATGAGCATTCCAAGAGCAAAAACATCGTAATAACCGCATTGTTCAAGCTCCAATAATATTTTTTCATCTTTAATAATAGGAGGACGATTACACGAAGTACCCTTTTCCACTGCTCGCTCGCCAAATTTTCTGCACATATCTACATCAATCAGTGTCATCCGCTGGTTTTTTTCGTTAAAGATTATATTTTCGAGTTTGAGATCACCATGTTCAATTGCTCTTGAGTAAAGCTTTTTTTCTAGCATTGCGACAATTAGTCTAATCAGTACCAGTTTATCGGTGTAGGTCAACTCGTTCTCATTCAAGTAACTATACAAATTAACCCCTTCAGCATAAAAGGTATGAATCAAACCGTGAAGAACGCCATCCTTTATGAAAAAAATCGGTTGAGATGATGATGCAAGTTCAAAAGAACGATATTTTTCGTAATACACGTGAATTTGCTCTTTAAATTGTTCCTCAGGTACATTAGATTTGCTTTTGTAAATTTTGCACCCTCGTAGTTTGCCATGCTGTTCAGTGACGATTGGTAGAGGTTCGACATAAGCATTAACATTGCGATAACTCTCTTCTGCAGGCAAACAAAAACCAACCGCACCAGAATTATTGACAGATTTGACAGGCAGCTTAAATTTAACATAGACATTTTCAAGGTATTTTCTGCTCATACGCTGAAAAATGGCTATTTGCGATTTATCTTTTTCCATGTAAAAAAAAGTATTTTTTTGAGTATCATTGTATTTTATTTGATTAGTATTTTTCATTTTATTATTCTAGTGAAGTTTATTTAAATTTGATCGTTATTAAAGCATGGAATTTATTATGGTATAAATTTTATTTATCATGTTAACATAAAACTATCAATTTTGCATTAATTCTACTTCATTTCTCTCGGGATCGGATATACTCGACGCACACGGGTTTATCCATTATTCACCAAATACTGGCAATTGCATCCTTCCGCATAAGTGCCATCACCACAGACAATTTGACCAACGGCGCCACCTGCACAACCAATCGCACCGCCATGACATGAGCAACACCCACACCGATTAGCATCCGAAAGTTTGATAAAATTTGAGTTATAATCGCAATTTGGCGATCGTGGACAACTATTACCCAGTGACGTAAAATAATTGGGCGTATCCTGCCCACTATTCAGATCAACTGCGCTCAATTCTGCAAAACAGTTCACGAAAAAAAATAGGGAAATCAATAAGACACCCGCATATGTCAAAAACTTTTTCATGCTTCCTCTCTTTTGTTTATACCTCTCAACACTCATGTGTGTTGAGTATACCCGAAACGTTTCATATTTCGGGATTTGCATTATGTATTTTAGCACTCGATGTCATTCCCGCGAAGGCGGGAACCTATTTATACTTAGAAACTCGCGATCTCTACCGCGGGGGTATCTACCATTGCAGATCATACCAGTAACGCTCACCCCATGCTAAACGCCCTCGATCACCTTGCTTCACTTGACCTACCCCGCTAGGTGTACCCGTAAAAATTAAATCGCCAGCGCACAAAGGAAAAAACTCACTCACATAGCTGACTAATGCTGCCGGAGAAAACGTCATCGCTGTGCCCTGTGCTTTTTGGCAAACCTTATCATTTAAGCTAAATGAAAAAGGGGTTGAGAGATAATCAGTAAAGCTTTCAATTGGAATCAGAGGACCTACGATCGCTGCATCAGGAAACACTTTGCCAATTGTCCATGGATGCCCTTGTTTTTTTAATTGCGTCTGTAAGTTGCGACGCGTCATATCCAAACCCAATGAGACGGCATCAATGAAATGCCCTGCATCTTTTTGTGCAATTTGGTAAGCATCCTTTTTTACATGCAGAACGATTTCTGCTTCATAATGAACATCATTTTCATCTGGCGATAAAATCAAGTTTGCCGTTGTACCCCAAACTGGCACACATTTTAACACTGACGGCGGTTTAATAAAAATCACTGGTTTATCCGGTACTGCATCTCCTAACTCTTGTGCATGATCGAGATAGTTTTTGCCAATAAAGATTAGTTTGTCCATGATGATTAGCCCATTATATTAAATGCTTGTTTTACCCAGTTTATTTGTGGCGAAGACGCTAATTTTCCCTGTAAGGCAAACACATCAAAACGAACACTTTTTTTCTCAAGCAATTTGTGTTTCATCATAAATAAGGTCGATGCTTTAATAATTTTATTCTGCTTTTCACGAGTCACTGTTTCAACCGCGTTGCCATAGGCTGCACTTACCCGATGCCGGACCTCAATAAAAACAAGCGTTTCATTTTCTTGCATAATCAGGTCAATTTCACCTAGCTTGCATGAAAAATTTTTTTCAATCAGTATTAAGCCCTGCCTTTTAAGGTAGCGCTCAGCAAAAGCCTCTGCCACTGCTCCGTTTTTCTGCGACGGACTCGTTAAGAAAGACATAGTCTACTCCAATACCGGAACACCATTGCGAAATACTGCCCACTTCAGTTGCCGCTTTATCTTTTGGTTATCCATATATAACATTCCCGTTAATCCCTGATAACCGTTAGACGGATTATTGGAAAGTGTACTCAGCCTTGGGAGCAAGTTGTAAGCATCATATCCAAAGGCAAATAATCGGTAAGATTGAGCCGATGCGTGCGGAATCAGTTGAAGCATCTGCACTCTTGCTGCTTGAATCGCATTCGTATTAGCAAGCACAAAAGGAATATCACAAAATTGAATACCATTTAAATCATTATCCAGAAGAGAATTTGGTTTCCCACTATACACCATAGAGGTCGCATAAACAGGCAGGTCATCGGCATAATAAAATCGTAGCAAAGGCTTAACCTGTCTTGCGGTAACGGGATCTTCCAGAAGGAAAATCATGTCGGCATCTTGACGGTGTTTCAATGCATCCGTGCTGTTCTTCCCTTGCATCACTCGCAATAAGCTCTTAATGCCAGGGTCAAGACTCGCCTGATTGGTTGAATAAAACTCGCCCACAACTATTCCGCCATTGCCTTGCCATGTTTGACGAAACGCATTAGCCACATTTCTTCCCCAAGCCGTTGCAGGTGCGATAATCAAAGCCTTAGTGTGTCCATCTTGTAATGCTTTATTGGCCACTTGTGAAGCCTCATCTTCAGGCGAAAGTGCAAACTGATACAAATTCCTGCTACTCGGGGGAGTCGTCACAAAATTCAGCGCCAAAACTGGAACTGCCAGCGATTGAGAGGCTAAAGCACTCACTTCTGATTTGCTTAGAGGTCCTATAATCGCCGCTGCACCCCCATTGATCGCATGTTGATATGCAGTCACAGCATTTGCTGATGCTGGGTAAGGTTGAACCGTACGAGAAGGGTCAGAGAACAAAGCATTGTGATAAGCAACCATGACTCCGCCTTGTATAGGCCGCGCAGCATAACCCAGATTACCCGATTCAGGAAGCAGTAAAGCCACCTGTCCTTTTTGGGTAGCCGTTGGTATTGATGCACTCATATGACTAACACATATAGCATCTGCAGGATGGTTAGGATATTGCCCTTGCCAGTTTTGTAAATCAGTATTTAAACGTGCTGTATCATGTATATCAGCTTTAAGAATATAGGTCAGACTTAGCCACCCTTTTTCTTGACTATTACTCGTTAAGTCTATTTGTGAGCTTAACTCATTAGTAGGAACTTCCTGCAGCGTTTTCCAAATCAATGCACGATTTTGCTCCTGGGCAGAACCCGATAGGAGTGCATCCAAAGACATTAAATCTTTCGCGCTAGCGGTCATATTATTCATTTGTGCATCCGCTAAACTTAACTGCTGGTAATAAGCTATTTGAACGGATTGAGCTAGTGTTGGCACATCCGGCAACTGATTGAGTGTGGCCAAAGCAGATTCAGGCTGATGTTGTAATAAATTGAGCTGAGCCGCCAGTAATAATTTATGATTGTTTTGCGCTGGCGTTAATTGCTCCTTGTCAAGAGTATTCAAAATCTCTTCAGCCTGGGTGACCCTATCTTCCTGTAGCAACCGTCCGGCAGCACTGAGTTGATAATCCTCTTTCACCGGAGATGTACTTTGTGCAGCTTGTTCTAGATAGGTTTCCACCGTTTTATCATAGGTTGCAACATAGCCCGCCTGTGGGGTTTGAGCAGCATTGTAACCTTGACAGCTCACTACACTCACGAGCAGTGCAATCATCAACCATAAAGCGCACTTTTTCACGTACCTTGCTCCTCGTAATTCAGACAACACTTATATAAAATCGCATCCTCTCGTCCTTCTTTGGTTTGATAATAATCTTTTCGCAAACCAATTTCGACAAAATTGAGTTTTTGGTATAAATGTTTTGCAATTTCATTGGATTTGCGAACTTCAAGAAAGACAACTTTTATGCCCCGTGCCCATAATTGCCCCAAAACAAAACGTAACAAATACTCACCAAATTGTTTACCTTGATGTGCAGGTGAAATGGCGATATTTAATAATTCGCTTTCATCGAGGACTGTCATGACAATAGCGTAACCCACAATAGACCTCTGTTGAAACTCTACTGCTGAGGTCAACTCATCGTCTACTTCAACAACCCAGGCAGAAAAATTCACTCGTAAACAATCATAAAAAGCCTGCTCTCCCCAAGGAAAAGGGAAAATCGCATTTTCAATTGCGGCGACAACAGGCACATCAACTGCCTGCATAACACGAATGTTAATCGGCATTACTTTTGTGCCGCATATGCGGAAATAAAATCACATCACGAATCGAGGGCGAATCAGTAAACAACATCACTAAACGATCAATTCCAATTCCTTCGCCAGCAGTCGGAGGCATACCAAACTCAAGAGCACGAATATAATCAGCATCAAAATGCATGGCTTCCTGATCCCCTGCATTTTTTTCAATAACTTGCTGTGAAAAACGGGCAGCTTGATCTTCAGGATCATTCAACTCTGAAAACCCATTTGCCAACTCACGCCCACCTACAAAAAACTCAAACCGATCAGTCACAAATGGATTACTATCATTTCGACGTGCTAAAGGAGAAATCTCAGCTGGATATTGCGTAATAAAAGTTGGTTGCATCAATTGGTGCTCGGCGGTTTTTTCAAAAATCTCAATTTGCACTTTTCCTAAGCCAAAAGTCGGCTTAACATCAATACCTAATTTTTGTGCTATTTTTGTCGCTGCAGGCAAATTTTCCAGATCTGCGGCAGTAATATCGGAAGAATAGTGCAAAATAGCCTCTATGACCGTCATGCATACAAATGGTTTGGAAAAATCGTAGGTGTTGCCTTGATATTGAACTTGCAAGCTGCCCAAAATATCCTGGGCTAATGTACGCATTAATTCTTCTGTTAAATCAATTAAATCTTGGTAATCCGCATAAGCTTGGTAAAATTCAAGCATTGTAAATTCAGGATTATGGCGAGTTGAAATTCCTTCATTGCGAAAATTACGGTTAATTTCATAAACCCGCTCGAATCCGCCAACAATTAAACGTTTTAAATACAATTCTGGTGCAATTCGTAAAAACAACGCCATATCCAAAGCATGGTGATGGGTCACGAAAGGTTTGGCAATCGCCCCGCCAGGAATAACATGCATCATGGGTGTTTCTACTTCCATGTATTCGCGATCATCTAAAAAACATCGAATACTATCAATCACTTGCTGCCGAATAATGAAAGTGCGTCGTGTGCGCTCATTCATGATCAAATCAAGATAACGTTGACGGTAACAAAGCTCAATATCGGATAAACCATGAAACTTATCGGGTAGAGGACGCAGGGATTTCGTCAATAATCGAATATCTGTCGCATGTAAAGACAACTCACCCGTTTTTGTTTTAAATAAATAGCCTTCCGCGGCGACAATGTCACCAATATCCCAATGCTTAAATTGTTCGTATCTCTCTTCGCTTAATTCATCAGCGCGCACATACCATTGAAACTGGCCTGTCATATCCTGAATATGCACAAAGCTGGCTTTACCCATTAATCGACGTGTCATCATCCGACCAGCCATCTTGCAAACAATGGGTTTGACTTTCAGTTCTTCTGCGGATAATTAACCATACTGATTTAATAACGGAATAACCAGGATATAGAGGAGAAAA
>JABEVJ010000256.1 GCA_013043985.1 Legionellales bacterium
AAACTTCACAATATGAGTAACTATTGCTCGTTTTTATAATATTATCTGGCATAAAATAACGGCGTCATAAACTTAGCATTTTGAAGTATCTTGGGTATAGTCTCCGCGATTGAGATCGCGACAACAACTATGCTGTCTTTACGGCAGAGACTGCAAATTCAGCATGATGCAACTTAACATATTGCGTCACAATATTTTCCCAGCAATATTGTGCAACAACTTGCTCGTATAATTGCTCCCCTAAATCATCTAGCACATTTTTTTTATCAATCAGCATAGTGAGCAACCCGTCTCTTATCCCTTCTGCTGTCGCCGCAACCTCGACAACTCCGCCCCGCGAGGCTAACTCCTGCAAGCCACATTGATCGGTTGCAAGTACAGGTCTTCGAGCCAGCCCTGCTTCAAGTACAATAATAGACATCGCCTCACGACGTGAAGGAATCACTAACAAAGTAGCCTTCTGAAAAAGGGTGGACTTGTCATCACCACTCACGTGTCCTGTAAAAATTACTTGTTTATTCAACTTATTTTCGAGAACTTTTTTTCGTAATATCGCTTCCATACCATCATCTGTACCAGCAAAAACAAGCTGAAAATCAGGAGTCTTGTCTGTTACTTCCATAAACGCATCTAAAAGTAAATCAGGGCCTTTAATTGCATTCAATCTTCCAAGAAAAAGAATATACGGTTGACGCACAGCAAATTTATGTAAAATAGAATCTGGGTCGTTTACTTTATAAACATTTAGATCAACTCCATTGGGAATCACTGTAATAGTTGCCTTAGGTGCCGCCAGAGCCAACTCACTTGCTTCACTGTCAGTAATCGCAATAAGCCCACTTGCATTTTTTAAAATCTGCTTACCTAACACCCAATTATAAATTGACTTGATTAATTTTGAACTGCCATAAATTCGATAAGCCCCTGCAGAGCAAAAAAAATACTTTTTGTGCAATTGCCTGGCAAACAAAGAAGCGAGTACATTTAATACTGTCCAATGCCCAACCAAATGAATAAAATCCGCATTTTTGACACACTCCCGAATCTGAGCAATGCCTGTTCTAGGAATATAAAACCGCTTATTCAAACAAGGAAGAGTGCAAAGTTGAGCTGGCGCAAATTGGGCACGCCGCTCTGGTGTTAAACCAATATCCATTGTCAGCAAGGTGACATCATCACCATGCATTGCCAAATAACGACTTAACTGAAAACTTCGCTCTGAAACCCCACCCCCATAGACAGAATCCAAAAAAGCGCAAACAATCAATATTTTCACGTTATCTTCCTCTTTAAACTCATGTGTGTTGAGTATAATTGATGACACGCCCTAGCATTACCAAAAAAATTTTGCAAAGCACTTTCAAATTCAATACTTTTATTAAATCCCGCTTGCTTTAGTTTATTACAGGAATATCGCTGTAGTGGATCAATTTGCGTTCGATGGCGTAACCTTAGCAAAAGTGGCAAGCTTTTTTTAATAAATTGAAAAGGATAGGGCGAAATAAGCGGCAAATTCATTACTTGGGAAAACGCTTGAATAATATAATGATAATTATTGTTTATGCAATCATCGTCAGAAATAATGAAATAACCACTTAATGCTGGTCGATAGAGCAGAAATAATATCGCGGCAATGACATTTTCAACTGCAACAAAATGCATTTGTTGATTCCCAAGCAATGTGAGTTTCAATCTGCGAATAAAATGTGATTCTTTTTGAAAATCTGAGATAATTTTTAATCCATTTTTCCCGCCTTTACCAAAAATGGCGGTCGGACGCAGAACAACCAGTGGTATCTGCTCGCTCAAATCTTGCTCCAATATTTTTTCAATAGCCAGTTTGTTTTTTTCATACTCATTGACTGGATTGGGGCAACTTTCTTCAGTAATCCAGTTTTGATTCTGTCTGCCTGCAACCACTGCTGAACTCAGATGTAAAAATCGGGAAATTGATTGCTGGCGGCAGATTGAAGCCAAATTGCGAGTTGCAATCAGATTAGCCTCGCTGCCGGATTGCAAATAAGCTAGATTAATGAGCACCGCTCCTGGCACAATAAACTCTTCTAATGAATTTTTATCGAGTAAATCCCCCTGAACGACGGTAACTCGTGACTGAGCTTGATACAAAGTATGATTTTTTCGCGTTAGTAAACGCAATTGAACATCATCATTTTGCAGCAGTTTATCAACCAAATGCTCACCGAGAAAACCCGTTGCTCCCGTCAAACAGTAAGTTAATTTTTCATCCATATTATACTTTCCCTACATGTTAAATATCATCTTGCATCCAGTTAACCAAAGATACAATCAATTTATTACGATCAAAATGCTCACGACAATACTGCAAACCATTCTCACCCATTGTATTTAATTGCGTTTTGTTCATGTTGTAACATAACAAAATATTTTTGGCTAATTGTTCAGCATCCTCTGCTTCACCAGCAAAACCTGCTCCTGAATTTTTAATCAGATCGGCTCCAAAACCACTTAAAGCACCAACAATTGGCTTACCACAGGCCAAATAAGATTGAATTTTGGCAGGAATAGTAATTGAAAAAACCGGATCATATTTTAAGGTTACGAGCAAAATATCTGCCATCGCAAAATATTCAGGCATATGCTCCATAGGATGCCGCCCGAGCAGATGAACATGCTGTGTCAGTTTTTTTTCTTTCACTTGCTCTGCTAGCCAATCAGCCTGACGGCCATCACCTAAAATAAACCAGTGAATATCTTGATATGCCTGCAGTTTTTCCGCTGCTGATACAATTGTTTCCAATGACTGGGCAACACCAAGGTTTCCTGCAAAAACAATATTAAATCCCTGAGAAAACAGAGATTGATCGACTTTAGACTCGCTGCGTGTTAGCGGTCGATAAACTTCCTCTGCCCAATTTGGAAAATAATAAATTTTTTCTGCATTAACTCCCTTTTTTTCAACTGACTCTTTAAATCCCTCACATTGAATCAAAATTTTATCACAATGTCGATAAATAAAAGCCGATAATTTATCGAGACACTTTAATAAGCTAGGAGACCTCACCATTCCCACGGCTTCTAAAGTTTCAGGCCAAAGATCTTGAACCCAAAAAAACAATTTTGCCTTTTTCCATTTTTTCAAAAAAATGGCTGGTAATCCAACTGTAATAGGTGAAGGTTCATATACAAAAATAACATCAATTTTTTCTCTACAATAGAATAAGCCTAATAATGAAGCAGAAATCACATAAGAGAGATAGTTCAGGCATAATTTAATCGGATTATTTTTCCCGCGCGGAATAACAGGAACGCGTTTAATCGTGATTCCTTCATATATTTCCGTTGTTTTTTTGAACCAACCATAGCCTTCATAGATACGGCCTTCAGGATAATTTGGACAGCTAGTTAATACGGTCACCGTATGCCCCAACTTTTTTAGTGAAACAGCCAAATCATTAATCCGAAAAGACTCGGGCCAAAAATACTGTGTCACAATGAGTATATTCATCCTATAACTCACTTCACTTGTTGTTGCAAATACGACGCCACGGTTTCTTTCAGTGCATTTTTTATCGTTATTGGAGCTTGCCAGGCTAAATTAGCTTGCAATTTTTCGCTATTGATCTGCAATGATCCCGTCAAACGTTGCAAATAGCTTTCTTTCTGAAATAATTTCGCGAGAAAAACCAGCATGTTTTCTGGTAAAGAAAATAATTTTGATGATTTGCCCATCGCTTCGGCAATAAATGTGATGAGTTGAGCTATCGATAAATCATCTCCATCGCTCACGAGAAATAATTGATTGGCAGCTTTAGGATGATCTAACGTGCACAAAATAATAGACACCAAATTATTGAGGTATATCATGCTGCGTTTATTATGTATTTGTTTGAGAGGCAGTGGAGCATTCATCTTGACTAACTTCATCAGAGATAAAAAATTACCCTTTACTCCTTGCCCATAGATGAGCGGAGGACGAAGAATAACATATTGCATTTCGCTGTCCTGGCATACTTTTTGTAAGGCTTGTTCTGCTTCCCATTTTGATACTGCATAAGGGTCACTAGGCTGGGGAGGGTCCGTTTCCGTGTAAGCATGTGACACATTTCCTTCGCCATTTACCTTGATAGTACTTAAATAAATAAAGCGCTTCACTCCGGCTTTCGCAGCCTGAACAGCCAGTTGTTTTGTTCCTTCCAGATTCACAGCCCGAAATTGCTCCAGTGGATTTTTACTCGTTTCATGCATAATATGCACTCTGGCAGCTAAATGAACAATAACATCAATTTCTTCTAGTAGTTTGCTCCATTCGGTGTTGGTTGCAATATTTTCAATATATACCAACTCTGCT
Organism: Legionellales bacterium; assembly: GCA_013043985.1. Taxonomy (GTDB): domain Bacteria; phylum Pseudomonadota; class Gammaproteobacteria; order UBA1113; family UBA1113; genus JABEVJ01. Next base: position 4,331 of record JABEVJ010000256.1, read on the forward strand.
GCCGATAATGCCATTTGTTTATCGTGCGATTTCCAAACACTCTGAGTAATATGCGGGCGCACAACTGCCCTCACCTGATGGCCTTCACGAAGCAAAGCTGCGCAGAGTGCTCGGCCTACGAAACCGCTTGCCCCTGTCACAAGTATACTCTTCGCGTTTGAGTATGTTTTCATTGGAACCAAACCACCCGATTAACATAATCAACATAACTGTGAATAATACGAACTACTTTTTTGGAAACATTATCAGATTGATAATCCTGCACCAAATGAAATTGACGTGGCTCTTCTTTAAATTGTTTTGTGACCAAATCAACTGACTGCAGAATCCGGTTTTTGCCTAAACCACACATCACGACGGTAGCCTCATCCATTCCCTCTGGTCTTTCATGAGCTTCTCGAATAGTGACGGCAGGAAAATAGAGAATTGACGATTCTTCTGTTATCGTACCGCTATCTGATAATACGCAAAATGCTCGTTGCTGTAATTTATTGTATTCGAGAAATCCCAGTGGTTTCATAAATTGGATACGTGGATTGACAAATGAAATATCACCCATCGCTTCAATTCGTTTTTTCGTGCGTGGATGAGTGGAAAAAATAACAGGCATATCATATTTTTCAATCAGTACATTGAGCGACTGTAAAAGTTCTGTCAAATTTTCTGGCGTATCCACATTTTCCTCACGATGAGCACTCACCAGGAAATAATGCCGATCAGTTAATTTCATTTGCTCGAGCACCGTTGAAGCTTCTATTTTTTCACGGTAAAACTGCAAAACCTCCTGCATTGGCGAACCCGTTTTAATCACCATTTCCGGGCGTAAACCTTCTGCCAATAAATAACGCCTCGCATGTTCGGTATAAACGAGATTGATATCGCTGATATGATCAACAATTTTACGGTTAATTTCTTCTGGTACGCGTTGATCAAAACAACGGTTTCCCGCTTCCATATGAAACACTGGGATATGTAATCTCTTTGCTGCATAGGCACTTAAACAGCTATTCGTATCACCAAGCAGTAAAATAGCATCCGGTTTTTCTTTTAGCAGAACCTGCTCCGCTGCAGCAATACTATTTGCAGCTGTGGTACATGCCGTTGAGCCTGCCGCATCAAGAAAATAATCCGGCTTTTTAACACCTAATTGTTCAAAAAAAATCTCGTTCAATTCATAATCAAAGTTTTGGCCTGTATGAACTAAAATATGTTGCGTGTATTTTTCAAGTTCAGCAATCACGCGAGCTAATTTAATAATTTCAGGACGAGTGCCGACGATTGTGACTACTTTTAATTTTTGCATTACCTTCTTCTCACGCGACAGAGACCATTAAGCCAACATTTCAGAATCATCAATCGAAAGCTTTTGCCCGGGCAAAAGACCATGATGCTTCAATAATTCAATCGTTTTTTCCAAAGACAAAATATTGTCTTCTGAGGATAATTCCTTCTCAAGCGCAGGAACAATTTTGCCACCACGATCCTGCAATTCTGGCAACATAGGATGAACAGCATAATAATCGCCCCTACGAGAGGTGTGATGACATTCCTCTTCAGAGATAAGCAACTCATGCATTTTTTCTCCTGGACGCACACCAACAATCTTGATCTCATTGGAACGATCGCCAATCAGTGCTTTCGCAATATTAATAATATTAGAGGAAGGGGCGTCAGGAACAAAAATTTCACCTGGAAAAGCATGGGCAATCGCATTAAAAACCGTATCAACCGCGTGATTCAAACTCATTAAAAAACGAGTCATATCAGGGTGAGTAATCGTTAAAGGTTTACCATATTTCAGTTGCTCATGAAATAGAGGAATCACTGAACCACGTGAAGCAAGCACATTACCATAGCGGACAGAGATAAAGCGAGTTTTTTCTGATAACACATTAGCCGCAATAAAAATGCGCTCTTGAATGGCTTTTGTCATACCCATGGCATTAACTGGCTTCGCTGCTTTGTCGGTACTCACACCGACAATCGTATCGACAGAATAACCATGCTCGCGAATTGCGCGAGTAATATTGTATGCACCCATACAATTCGTCAGTACGGCTTGTTCAGGAAAATACTCACATGTCGGCACTTGCTTTAATGCAGCGGCATTAATGACAATATCAGCATCTCGCAAAACACTACAGACATCGCTATAATCCCGCACATCACCAATCACAAATTTCAATAAATTTTTAAAGTTGTTAAAAATCACTTCATCTGTGCTTACTTCTTTATGAAGATATTGCAGCCGCATTTCGTGTTGTTTGCCCTCATCACGAGAAAAAACAGTGACGGCAGCTGGTAAGCCCTCTTCGCCAGATAAAATGCGTCTTACTAGGACTTTCCCTAGCGATCCTGTTCCACCTGTTACTACAATTCGTTTATTTTGAAATATCATTTAATAACCCTTTTCATTTCGCATATCAGTGATCATTTTTCCCCACGTCGGTGCACAATAACTCGTTGCCTCTTTAAAGCGAGTCATCACTAAACTGCGATCACAAACAAATTCATTATCTGGCTCAATAACGACATCAAGCTCATAAATATCGTTAATTAGATTAAGCAGATCGTATTTGCTGATAGGATCACTTGCCAGATGATAAAGCCCGTGTAATGTGGGGTACTCATTAATGAGGCGTATCAGGACATGAGTAAACTCTGTCGTTGTAAAGCCCGTATAAATCGCTTTTGTAAAGCCTTTTATTTTTTTACCTTGTTGTTTTATCATCCATTCGAGGAGTCCATGTGTAGAAGACTTTAACTCTCGTCCGATAATTGAGGTTCGCAACGTCAGTGCATTCATTTCAGTATCATCTGTTTCACCCAGAAATTTTGATTTACCATAAATATCCTCGGCGTCAGACAAATCAGATTCTTGATACATCCCTTTCTTGCCGTTAAACACGCAATCCGTACTAATATGGTACAACCTGGCATTATATTCATCACCTAAGCGACTGAGACGGTGTGGCAAGAATGAATTAATCGCAACAGATAGATAACGATCATAAGCCTCATTGAGCTGTTTCACGATGCCGATACAATTAATAACAATATCGGGTCTTACTTCTATAAACGTCTTGCGTAAGGTACTGTCATCCAATACATCAACTTTATCGAGAATATGAACCCCACGATAACAAGATTCAAGTTCCTGTGGGGCTACACGAAAAGCAGCAATCACCTCAAAACCTGAGATACTCTTCACGCTTGAATTTTGGGCGTTGTTGGAAGCTCGCTCCTCTTCGGTCATGTATTTGGTATACACTCCCTCAACTCTCTCGCTTCCGTCTAGCCCAAAATCCAATCGTTTTGAGTATGAGCTAAGGAGTTCGCAAACTTTATGTCCAAGCATACCAGCACTGCCTAAAACTAAAACACGTTTATTCATGGCATAGATTCCTGATAAGCATGTAATTCAGCCAATCCGGTCGCTAAATCGGTTTGCGCCCGCATTCCCAATTGTTCTATAGCCAATGAAACGTCACCTACTGAGTGATAGACTTCGCCTATTCGTGGCGGCTTAAAAATAATTTCCACTTGATGTCCAAATAACGGGATTAATATTTCAGTCAATTCCAAAATACTTACCCCTTTACCACAACATGCATTGCTGACAGGCGCATCAACAGCAGCGTGAGACATGGCCTCAATACAAAAATTTGCGATATCTCGCACAAAAATGAAATCTCGGGTTTGTTTCCCATCTCCGTAAACAAATAAGGGTTGTTTCTGCTTGAGTCGATCCATAAAAATGGATATAACGCCAGTATAAGGGGAATTAGGGTCTTGGCGTGGTCCATACACATTAAAAAAACGCAAACCATAGGTAGGTACTTTGTGAACAATTCCGGCAACACGAGCATGTAGCTCGCAGGCAAATTTATCAACACCATAAGCACCAACAGGAGTCGGCTGACAGGATTCAGACAAAGGTAAATCGGTATTATCACCATAAACGGCAGCTGAAGAAGCATAAACAACGGGCACAGGACAACCTTTATTGGCAGTTCTGGCAGCATCAAATATCGTGATGGTTCCGGCCAAATTAATCTGATGTGTATCCAACCACGCTTCATTCGCTTTTAGCACGGAAGGAATAGCAGCTAAATGAAAGCAGCCATCTGTACCTTCAAGAAGTTTTTTAACTAACGGAGCATCGCAGATAGAACCTAAAACAAAGTGGGCTTCCTCAGGTACATTTTCAATTTTACCAGTCAGTAAATTGTCCAATACAATCACATCGTGTTTTTTTGCCAGCAACGCGGACACAAGATGCGACCCAATAAATCCAGCACCACCTGTAACTAAATATTTAGCCATTTTATACTTTTAACCTTCTTAAGTTAGGGGCTGTTGTCAACAGACCCTATATTCCCTGACACAAAAAAATGCACCTCGCGATATCGAGGCTGAAAAAAATAAAAAAATATTGAACATTAAGTTTAGGGTCTGTTGACAATTGGTTCTTTGGCTGCAAAAAGAGTGTAATCGGTAAAAATTGGTTCTTGTTTTCGTTAAATAGCTTGCTATTCGCCTCAA
>JABEVJ010000257.1 GCA_013043985.1 Legionellales bacterium
ATATTGTGCAGTTTTAATCGTTTCATAGGGCGGAAAAGAGCAAGTCAAAAACCCTAAATATGAAACGCTTCGGGTATATATGTCAAGACCCTATCATAATAAGGAAAATAAACATGATTGATATTCATATATTAATTGTTGATGATAATCCCTCAGTTCATATTGATTTTCACAAAATTCTAACAACAGATGATAAAAAAAAACTAGATTTAATGCAGGCAGAAGCGGCAATAACCGGTAAATTGATTGCGGAAAAAGAATTTAACTTCTTACTTGATTCAGCCTATCAAGGTGAAGAAGCCCTGCAACTTATTCGAAAAGGCAAAGAAAATAATACCAAGTACTCGTTAGCTTTTGTCGATGTCAGAATGCCGCCGGGGATGGATGTTGTGGAAACAATCAGCCATATATGGGAGCTGGATCCTGACATGCAAATTGTTATTTGCACAGCCTATAGTGACTATTCGTGGAAAGAAATAACTGAGAAGCTACATCTCACCGATCGTTTATTGATATTGAAAAAACCCTTCGAAAACATTGAAGTACAGCAAGTGGCAAATACGCTTACTAAAAAATGGCAAATGAGCAAGGCACTGCAAGAGCAGATGAACCATTTAGAAGAATTGGTCAACGAACGTACCGCTAAGCTAGAACGTGCCCTCTCGTTAATTACTGTCCAAGCCACACAAGATGAAGTGACAAAGTTACCTAATCGTATTGTATTGTATGATCGAATTCAACGCGAAATAATTGCGGCAAAAACAAGTGGTCATCAAGTTGCTTTTCTGCTGGTTGACCTTGATAATTTTAAATTTATCAATGCTACTTTAGGATATAATGCGGGAGATGAGGTGTTAAAAATCATTGCATCCCGTCTTCAACAAGAAACACCCGAAACGGAAACCTTAGCACGAATTGGCGGCGATGAGTTTGTTATTGTGATTCCGCTACTCAAAACAATGGATACGCTTATTTCAACTTGTCAGAAGTTATTACTAAAAATAGCTGAACCGCTTAAAATTAAAAATCAAGAAATTACTTTGTCAGCCAATATTGGGATTAGTCTTTATCCAAAAGATGGGGAAAAGGTCGATCTACTGCTAAAAAATGCAGATACGGCTAACCATTTTGCCAAAGAATCCGGGCCTAATCTATTTAATTTTTTCACCATGGAGTTAAATATCAATGCAACCAGGCGTATGACATTAGAAAATAATTTACGCGTTGCGCTCGAGAAAAATGAATTTTTTATGGTATATCAGCCGATTATTGATACTCACACCAAAAAAGTGATTTCTTTTGAAGCATTATTACGCTGGAACCACCCCCAATTAGGGCTGATTTCACCTGATGAATTTATTCCGGTGGCAGATGAAATTGGTTTAATGTTCTTGATCGGCGATTGGGTGCTAAAAACCGCTTGCGAACAAAATAAAATTTGGCGAGATCAAGGTATTGCTATTGTGCCTATCGCTATTAATCTAACCGCAAAACAAATTGCTCAACCTGGAGTCGCCACGCGCGTCACATCAATTCTGCAAAAAAATCAACTCGATGCCAACTTATTGGCATTAGAAATAACAGAAAGTACCTTGATTGATGAATCCGAGAAAATCATACGAATTATGCAAGAACTTAAAAATGTAGGTCTCAAACTTGTCATTGATGATTTTGGCACAGGCTATTCCTGCTTAAGTTATCTTAATCGTCTTCCTATCGATAAGATCAAAATTGATCGGTCTTTTATCACAAATTTGACTCCTGATTCGAATGAGGCTACTGTTGTAAGCGCGATTATTGCGATAACAAAAAGTCTAAAAATTCGCTCTCTAGCTGAGGGTGTGGAAACGAAAGAACAATTGGAAATTTTAACTAATCATCACTGCGATGAAATTCAAGGATTTTATTTTTATCGGCCTCAAACGGCTCAAGATGCTGGAGAAATTTTGCGTAATCAAGGTAAGCAAGGTGACTAAACAAATTACACTAGACGACATCGTTATTAGCATAACGAAAAAGAAGATCAAAAATCTTCACCTTAAGATTTATCCACCTGATGGCACGGTAAAGATTTCTGCACCTTTATGGATGAACATGGATCAAATTAACGCATTCGTTCTTTCTAAATCAGACTGGATAAAACAACAGCGCACATTTTTTCAGGAGCAGCGAAGAGAGCCTTCTCGTGCCTATCTCGATCAAGAAAATCATCTGGTTTGGGGTAATCCTTATGTACTTAACGTAATCGAAACAGCTCATCGACCCAAAGTTGATATGCAAGATAACCATCTCTTCCTGCATATTCCGATAGGAGCCAATGAAGAAAAAAGAGCAATGATTCTCCATGCGTGGTATCGCGACCAACTTAAGCAAGCCATTCCCCCTCTTATTGCAAAATGGGAGCCTTGCATGAATGTAAAGGTTGAACAATTTTTCATACAACGAATGAAAACACGCTGGGGCAGTTGTAATCCTCGCTCACGGAATATCCGGCTCAATACCGAGCTAGCCAAAAAACCGTTTACTTGCCTCGAGTATGTTGTCATACATGAAATGGTTCATTTGTTGGAACCTAGCCATAATGCTCGATTTAAAAGCTTAATGACAGAGTTCATGCCCCAGTGGCGTTTTCATCGCGGTGAACTTAATCAATCTGGTTTAAGCTGAGATGGTAGTAAAAGCCCGTATTAGCGGGAAAATGAGGGCGCGATACATGAGAGAGATTGTTTTTTTTAAAATTAAGGCTGCATTATGCCAGGCTTAATTTAAAAAACAACAATTTTTCTCAGATACGGGCTACCAAAATAGCTCGCATTTTAACCACATTACGCGACAGCGACTATACCCAAACAACTTCAAAATGCTAGGATTATAAAGTTGTTTGGGTATATATACTCACCGCGGTGAGTACAGCCTTGCCCGGTTTTTCCAAAACAATGAACATTAAACCTGCATCTGTTCTTTTTTTATCTCGCTGCATTTCTTCAGTTAAATCTTGCAAACTTAAATCTGGTGGTAACTGCGTTGGCAACTGAAAAGCCGTTAATAGTGCAACTACCCGTTGTGTGAATGCTGAATCAATATAACCGAGTTTTTCAGAAAGTTGACAAGCTAAAACCATGCCGATTGCTACCGCTTCTCCATGCAAATAAAGATTGTAATTAGTCACCGTTTCAATCGCATGTCCAAAGGTATGCCCAAAATTTAACAAGACCCGCTGCCCTGTTCGCTCATATTCATCTTGACTCACAATCGCTGCTTTGATTTCACACGATCTTTTTATTGCCGTTAGCAGCGCTTCTGGATTTAATGTGAGCAATTTTGACTGATGCGTTTCCAACCAATCAAAAAAAGCGGCATCGGCAATCAGCCCGTGTTTGATAACCTCTGCAAAACCTGCTGCCAGCTCTCGTCGCGGCAAAGTTGAAAGCGTGTCGATATCAATAAATACCGCCTTAGGGGGATAAAATGCACCAATCATGTTTTTGCCAAGCGCATGATTAACACCGGTTTTCCCGCCTATCGATGAGTCTACTTGCGCCAGCAAAGTCGTTGGAACTTGCAATAAACCAACCCCTCGTTGATAACATGCCGCAGCAAAGCCTGTCATATCACCGACGACTCCCCCACCCAGTGCAATTAAGGTAGTACTGCGCAGATGTTTTTTGAGCATGAGGGAATCAATGATAGTTCCCCATGTACTTAAATTTTTAGCCGTTTCACCTTCCGGTAACAACAGATAATCACATTGCTTTGATTTAAAATTGGCTAAAAACGGTTCTAAATAGAAAGAAGCAATCGACGGATTGGTCACCACCAACACCTGATTACCTGAAATATGCTGATTAATCAATGCTGTGTCAGATAATAAGCCTTGTCCGATATAAAGCGGATAACTCTCGTTTTTGGTGTTTACGGCTAGAGTGTGTATCACTTTAAAAATGCTCCCGAGTTTGACATCATAGCCAGAAAAGGCAATGCTAGCATCGCCAAACCAACGAGTAACAAAGTTATTGGTGTACTGATTTTTACCTGCTGAGGATTTTCTCGATGGTATTTGTATTGTAACAATCCACATAGCAGAAAACCTAGACCAACAAGATAACAAATCGCATTCATCACATGACCAATACCTGAGGCAGGCCCAATTAGATTCCCGCTGATTTCGCCCAAACTGGTTGCATAAGTATTTTCTGCCATCATTGCCCAAAAAAACCCAATTACTGGTATACTTTTTTTCATCGTTACTTTTCTCCAAAAATAGAAGAGGCTTGCAGTATGCATAGTTCACAAGCACTACTCACCCCAGGGACTGAAAACAGTGTTTGGGACTATTCTAACCTGAATTTTTCTGAATATCTTGTCTGGGCACGAAATCTTTTGCAAAAAAACCGTTGCGACTTGACACCAGAATCTCAAGATACCATCCTATCGGCCAATATGCCCTTTGAATTTAAACCTTGTCAATCAACGCCAACCAGAAAGGGTATTTTACTCGTCCATGGCTTACTCAGCAGCCCTTTGTCAATGCATGATATTGGACTATATTGGAAAAAACAAAATTTTTTGGTTCGGGGAATGCTATTACCAGGACACGGCACTCGTCCGGGCGACTTATTAAAGGTTTCACTGAGTGATTGGGCAGCCAGTATTGAATTTGGAATAAACAGCTTGCGTCAGGAAGTCGATGAAATATGGCTTGGCGGTTTATCTGGCGGAGCCAGTCTTGTACTGCACTCTGCACTTACTCATTCGGATGTGCAGGGTTTGTTGTTGTTTGCACCTTCATTAAAACTCAAAAATCCCCTCGCTCCCTTTCTTCCTTCTCTTGATTTCGTCCACAAAAAACTTTCTATCCCTTATTGGCCAGAAATCCAAGAAGAGAATGATTATGCCAAATATCGATCTTATCCTCTTCACTTTGGTGCCCAAGCACATAAGCTAACTCATCTGATACAACAAGAAACCCGTCAAAAAAAATTATCTTGCCCGCTTTGGGTAATATTGGCCGAAGACGACGAAACCATTTGCAACAAGGCTGTCATGCGCTTTTTTTTGAATACGCCTCACCCGGCTTCTCGTTTGTTAATATATGCAAAATATGTACAAAATCAACCTGATAAGCGTATTATCTATCGTAACAGTCACTTTCCTCATGAAAATATTCTAGACTTTTCTCACGCCTGCCTCACTTTTTCACCGGAAAATAGCCATTATGGACGACATGGTGATTATCTGCCGCCCCTGCACGAAGCTAAAAAAACCGCGAACCACGCCGAATATCGTGGCGCCCTTTCCCGCTATAATTTAAAGCAATACCGTATTCGCCGCTTAAGCTATAACCCTGATTTTCAGACCATGATGAAGCAGCTTTCGGATTTTATGCTCTAAACCTCTTGACGGTCGCAAAACTTCACGTATAATACGCTCCATCTGCTGGTTACAACGTAACAAGAAATTAAACCTCTTGACAATTGGGGTGTCGCCAAGTGGTAAGGCACCGGGTTTTGATCCCGGCATACCTAGGTTCGAATCCTAGCACCCCAGCCAATTCTTCATAAATTTTTTAAGGGTTCCAGATTGTGGCTCGAATGATATTGTTCAGTGGCAATGCAAATCCGACCCTGGCACAACAAATCGCCGCTCATCTTAATATGCCATTGGGTAATGCCATAGTAGGTCGCTTTAGTGATGGCGAAATTATGGTTGAGATTATGGAAAACGTGCGTGGAAAAGATGTTTTCATCATTCAACCCACCTGTGCCCCCTCCAATGACAACTTAATGGAATTAGTTATCATGGCCGATGCGCTTAGAAGAGCCTCTGCCACACGGATTACTGCTGTTGTTCCCTATTTTGGTTACGCCAGGCAAGATCGTCGCGTTCGATCCGCTAGGGTTCCTATTACCGCTAAAATCGTAGCTGATATGATGGCTGGCGTTGGCATAGATCGATTACTAACCGTTGATCTTCACGCTGACCAGATTCAAGGCTTTTTTGATATGCCCGTTGATAATGTCTATGCCACCCCCGTCATCCTTGAAGACATCCGCAAAAAAGAATTAAATAATATTATGGTTGTCTCGCCTGATGTCGGCGGAGTTGTTCGTGCGCGGGCAACAGCAAAACGTCTGGATGATGTTGAACTGTCAATTATTGATAAACGACGCACAGGTCCTAACCAAGCTCAAGTCATGCATATCATTGGTGATGTAAGTGGGCGCGACTGTATCCTAGTAGACGATATGGTTGATACCGCTGGCACACTTTGCCTTGCTGCTGATGCACTCAAGGCAAATGGAGCTTCGCAGGTATTTGCTTACTGCACCCATCCAGTTTTATCTGGCCCTGCCCTCGACAATATCATGAAATCCTGTCTTGATGAAATTGTCGTCACCGACACCATTCCCTTGTCAATAGAAGCTCAAAAATTAAGCAAAATTCGCACCGTCAGTTTGAGTGCTATGCTGGCTGAAGCAATTCGGCGTGTGAGTGAGTCTGAGTCAATTAGTTCGATGTTTTATTAGCCTATATACCCCCACAATCCATAAATTTTTAGCTGCTCTGCAACTTCTCATACTTCTGCCGCAGCTCCTCCTGTGACTCCTGATATTCGGGATTATGCGGAATACAAGCAACTGGACAAACCTCGACACACTGAGGTTGGTCGAAGTGCCCAACACACTCGGTGCAACGAGAAGGATCAATTTCATAATACCATTCACCCTCATAAATCGCATTATTAGGGCATTCTGGTTCGCAGACATCGCAATTGATGCATTCATCAGTAATCATTAGCGCCATTTTATACTCCAAATAATTGAACATATAGTCGTTTTCGCACAATATAGGAATGACAACAAATTCGGGGTAAACCTCGTCATTGCGAGGAGTTTACGACGAAGCAATCCAGAGTGTTTATAAGTGCCAAGCACTTGATTTTACGCTCTTTCTACTGGATTGCTTCGTCGCTGCGCTTCCTCGCAATGACGAGCGTTTTTGCATATTTGTGGTCATTTCCACATTACGCGACAGCGACTATGTATACTTGTTTTTACTTAATTGCTTGCATCCATGGCTTCACGATATCTGGAACCAAGGTTGAGACATCACCGCCCAAGGCCGAAATTTCACGCACCAATGTTGCTGAAATATGACAATATTTTTCCGAAGGTAAAATAAAGACCGTTTCTATATCAGGTTGCAAATGCCGATTCATACGCGCTAATTGTAACTCAAAATCAAAATCACCGATTGTTCTTATACCACGCATAATCACATTGGCATGATGCAAACTGACTAAATCAATCAATAAGCCATCAAATCCAATGACTTCAACGGTTGGCAAACCTGCAAATAAAGATTTTCCCCATTCTACTCGTTGAGTTAAATCAAATAAAGGCTGCTTGCGTGTGCTTGACGCTACCGCAACAATAAGTTTATCAAATAAACGTACCGCGCGTTCAACTAAATCAACATGACCCAGCGTAAACGGGTCGAAAGTGCCAGGATAAATTGCGATTGTCATTGTTACAATTCCGTTACAAAAAAAACTCTTTTCGACATACTCACGTTACAATCAGTTGCTACTCTTCTGTATACCTCGAAAAAAGTTTCTTGGGAGGTACATAGTCTGCGCAAATAGAAATTGCGGAGACTATACTCAACACACATGAGTTTTCGGAATTTATAACGCAGCTATTTTGCGTCAGAAGAAACGATTAAAACAGACAATAGTTATTCATATTGTGCAGTTTTAATCGTTTCTTCTGGCGTAAAATAGCAAGTTAGAAAACCGAAAACCCATGTGCGTTGAGTATAATACTCAACACACATGGGTTTTCGGAATTTATGTGTGTTGGGTATACTGTTCGCAGCTGTTCGCGATCACCTTGTGACCGATGTACAGTCTAACTTTCATCATGCCTGATGTAAAGTTAATATATACTGAAACCTAATTTTGTGGGGCTACTAATGAAAAAACTTAATCTTTCTGTTTTGTTGGCTTCTGTTGCAATTGCTGCATCAGCACAAGCTGCAACCCAAGTGAATGACAATGCGACCAACTCCTCTGCTCAACAGTCCACTGTGCAATCCTCAACACCGTCATCCACAGCCCAATCAGGAACTCAATCTGATAACTCATCCGCTCAATTGATTGATGATTCCACCGATGGCAGCACTATGGGTTCCAGCAGCACCATGGGTTCTAGTAATCCTCCTTCCTCATCCGCTCCAGCTCAGCTAATCGATGATTCAACCGATGGCAGCACCATGGGTTCCAGCAGCACCATGGGTTCCAGCAGCACGATGGGTTCTAGCAGCACGATGGGTTCCAGTAATCCTCCTTCCTCATCCGCTCCAGCTCAGTTGATCGATGATTCAACCGATGGCAGCACCATGGGTTCCAGCAATCCTTCATCCTCATCTGCTCCAGCTCAGTTGATCGATTATTCCACCGATGGCAGTTCCAGCAGCACCACGAGTTCAAGCAATCCTTCATCCTCATCCGCCCCAGCTCAGTTGATCGATGATTCAACCGATGGTAGCACCATGGGTTCAAGCAGCACCATGGGTTCAAGCAATCCTCCTTCTTCATCCACTCCAGCTCAGTTGATTGATTACTCCACCGATGGCAGCTCCATGGGTTCAAGCAATCCTTCATCTCCATCTGCAGATGGCAGCAGCATGGGCTCAAGCAGCACCATGGGTTCAAGCAATGCTTCATCCGCTCAATTGATTGCTTATGCTGCAACAAGCCAAGCTCCAAATACACCAGCTCCTACTCAAGGAACTAGTGCCCCTATGGGCGGCAGCACCGATGATATGAACAGCGGCAGTGATATGGGAAGTGACATGGGCACCAGCTATGGCGGCAGTGATACCATGGGTAATTCTGCCAGTGGTTCATCTGCTAGTGGTTCAAATGCAGGTAATTCAGACGACGATTAACCTACTCCTTACCCTACGGCATTGTCACGTAATTAAAAAGCCCTTCACCTCTAATAGTGCAGGGCTTTTTTTTTGCAGCCTAAGAAGCAATTATATATACTCAACACACATGAGTTTTCGGAATTTATAACGCAG